>DASSLH010000001.1:0-2339 GCA_035689625.1 Candidatus Methylomirabilota bacterium
TCGCCGCTGAGCGTGGGCCGGCTGCTCCTGGAGCGCGCGCGCGCCGAGGCCGACCTCGAGCGGCGCGTCACGATCCTGACCCGGGCCGTGGCCGGCCTCACGCGCAGCACGCAGACGACGCCGGCCGACGCCGAGCTCACCGCGACGCTGGCGACGGCGCGCGCCCTGCTGTGGGAGACGTGGGAGCAGATCGCGCTGGCCCGCCTCGCCGCCGCCATGCCGTGGGGCGTGACCGCGCTGGCCGGCGTCCCGGGCGAGCCGCGCGTGGCCGCGCTCGCCCCGCGCGCCTAGAGTCAGTCCGCCGAGCGCACCTTCCGCAGCAGCCGCCGCGTGACCGGGTGGCCGCCCGTGCCCTCGTCGGTGAGCAGCAGGTCGCCGACCTGGGCCGTGAGCTGCGTGGTGCCGGACTCCTTCACCGGCCGCGTCATCACCATGCAGTCGGCCTTCTCCACCGACGGAGTACCCTCGTGCTGGCGCACGAGCCGGCCGTCGGCGTCCACGGCCCAGGTCGTCGCGGTCGGCGCGCGGAGCAGCGCGCGCTGGTCGTCGGCCGTGAACGGCACCTCCTGGCTGGCGAAGAGCATCGTGGCGTTGGCGTGGAACACGTAGCGCTGGTGCGTGAGGTAGGCGGGATCGCTGCGGTCCACGGCGGTCCCCCGCGGCACGTTCAGGCGCATCACGCGCCAGAGGCCGATGAGGTCCTTGCGCTGGCAGCGCCGCATGAAGTCCGCCGGCTTCTGGGCCGCCGCCGGCGCCGCCGCCAGGCCGACCAGTGCCAGCGCGGCGAGGACGCGCCTCACCGTCCGACTTTGGCCAGGAACTCCGGCCCGACGAGGATCTCGCGCGGCTTGGCGCCCTGGCCGGGGCCGATGATCCGGTCCTGCTCCATCATGTCGACGAAGCGCGCCGCCTTGGGATAGCCGAGGCTCATGCGCCGCTGCAGGAACGAGATGGACGCCTGCCGCTGGCCGATCACCAGCCGCACGCAGTCCCAGTAGAGGTCGTCGCGCTCGGCGCCGCCGTCGCCGCCCCCCTCGCCCTCGCTCTCCGAGGGCAGGTGCACCTCCTCGTAGACCGCGGTGCCCTGCTTGCGCAGGAACTCGGTGACCGCCTTGACCTCGTCGTCGGCGACCCAGGCCCCGTGCACGCGCATCTGCTTGTTGGCGCCCGGCGGCACGTAGATCATGTCGCCGCGTCCGAGCAGCTGCTCGGCGCCGTTGCCGTCCAGCACGGTGCGTGAGTCCACCTTGGAGGCGACCTGGAAGGCGATGCGCGTGGGGAAGTTGGCCTTGATGAGCCCGGTGACGACGTCCACCGACGGCCGCTGGGTGGCGATGATCAGGTGGATGCCGACCGCGCGGGCGATCTGGGCCAGCCGCACCAGCGAGGTCTGGACATCACCCGCCGAGACCATCATCAGGTCGGCCAGCTCGTCCACGACGACGACCCAGTAGGGCAGCCGCTCCTCGGCGGCGACGGCCTTGTTGTAGCCCTCGATGTTGCGCACCTGCTTGGCCTGCAGCGTCTTGTAGCGCTCGTCCATCTTGCCGACGATCCAGCGCAGCCGCGCCGCCGCCTCCTTGGCGTCGGTCACGACGGGCGCCAGCAGGTGCGGGATGGACTCGTAGACCGACAGCTCCAGCCGCTTGGGATCGATCATCAGGAAGCGCACGTCGGCGGGCGTGGCCTTGTAGAGGATCGAGCAGATCATCGCGTTGAGGCCGACCGACTTGCCGCTGCCGGTGGCGCCGGCGATGAGCAGGTGCGGCATCGCGGTGAGATCGGCGACGACGGGCTGGCCCTGCACGTCCTTGCCGAGCGCCAGCGGCAGCTTGCCCTTGGACTCGGCGAACTCCGGCGACACGAAGATCTCGCGCAGGTAGACCGTCGCGTGATCGTCGTTCGGCACCTCGATGGCGACCGTGCCGCGGCCGGGGATCGGTCCCACGATGCGCACCGAGGCGGACTTGAGCGCCAGCGCCAGGTCGTCGGCCAGGTTCACGACCTGGCTGACCTTCACCCCGGCGGCCGGCTCGAACTCGTAGGAGGTGATGATCGGCCCCGGGCTCACCTGCACGATGCGGCCGTCCACCTCGAAGTCCTGCAGCTTGCGGCGCAGGATCTCGGCGTTGTCCTGCAGCTCCTCGCGCGTGCGCTTGAGCTCCTCGACCGGCGGGGGCTTGAGCAGGCCGACCGGCGGCAGCTGGAACGACTGCGCGCCGCCCTTGCCGAAGTCGAACGTCTCCTGCCAGGCCAGGCCCTGCTCCATGAGCCGGCCGCGCGGGCGCGCCGGCTCGACCACGACGGGCGGCGGCGGCTCCGTCGCCTCCGCGGCCTCG
>DASSLH010000002.1:0-2537 GCA_035689625.1 Candidatus Methylomirabilota bacterium
ACCAAGCACATCCTCAAGGCGGCGCTGCGCGGCGTGCTGCCGCCGGCGATCCTGGACCGGCGCAAGCAGGGCTTCGGCGTGCCGCTGGCGCCGTGGCTGCGCGGGCCGCTGCGCGGCGTGCTCGAGGAGTGGCTGTCGCCCGAGCGCGTCGCCGACGTCGGGCTGTTCGATCCCGCCACCACGACGCGCCTGGTGAGCGAGCACGTCAGCGGCCGGCACGATCACCGCAAGATCCTGTGGTCGCTGCTGGTCTTCGACGCCTGGCGCGAGCGCTACCTGCCCGGGGCCCGCTGGCGCGCGTGAGCCCGCGGGCCCGGGGCGCCCTCCTGGTGCTCGGCGTCACCGCGCTCCTCGTCCTGCCCCCGCTCGGCCAGCGCGTGCTGGCGCCCTCCGACGAGGCGCGCTTCGTGCTCTACGCCCGCGACGTTCTCGAGCATCACGCGCCGTTCGACGTCCACGTGCGGGCGAAGCTGTTCCGCGAGAAGCCGCCGCTCTACGCCTGGCTGATCGCGCTCGCCTCGCTGCCGGTCGGCCGCGTGACCGAGGCGACGGCGCAGCTGCCCATCGCGCTGGCCGCCCTCGCCGCCGCCGGCGTCACCTTCCTCATCGGCGGGCGGCTGTTCGGCCCGCGGGTCGGCATGATCGCCGGGCTGGCGCTGGCGGTGACCTACGGCTTCTTCATCCACAGCCAGTACCTGCTACCCGACATGCTCGTCGTCGCCTTCGCGTGCGTCGCGGTGTACGCGCTGCTGGTGTGGCAGCAGGCCGAGCCGCCGGTGCGCGGCGCCGCCATCGGCTTCTACGTGGCGACGGCCTTCGCCGTGTACGCCAAGGGGCCGGTCGGGCTGCTGCCGTTTCTCGTCGGTGGCGTCTGGCTGTGGGCCGAGCGCGGCCCGGCCGGGCTGCGTCGGCTCTGGAGCGCGCCGGGCGCCGTCGCCTTCGCGCTCGTCACGCTGACGTGGGTGGGGCCGTTCCTGATGCTGGGCGGCGGCAGCTTCGCCGAGGTCGTCGTCTGGGAGGACTGGATCCGCTGGTACGTCGGCCGGCCGCGCCTCGTGAACCTGCTCGAAGACACCGCGGTCATGTGCCTGCCGTGGACGCCGCTGCTGCCGCTGATCCTGGGCGCCGCGCTCCGCCGGCGGGACGTGCCGGTCGTGCGGCTGCTGCTGGCCTGGTTCCTCGTCTCGTTCCTCGTCATCCTGCCGATCGCCAACCAGCGCACGCGCTACCTGCTGCCGATGACGCCGCCGCTGGCGCTGCTGGTCGCCTGGTGGGCGACGTTCGAGAGCGCGGCGTTCCCGCGCCTGCGCCGCGCGCTGGCCACGCTCGCGCTGCTGGCCGGCGCCGCCGCCGGCGTGCTCATCGCCTGGCCCGGGATGCTCGGCGCGCTGGAGCCGCCGTACCTGGCGGCGATGGCGTGGACGACCGCGCTACCGCTGCTGCTCGCCGTGGTCCTGCTGACGCTGGCGCTCGCCGGCGGCCTCTACGCCGCCCACGCGCGGCTGCTCGTCACCGGCGCCGTCGTCGCGACGGCGGTCGCGCTCGTCGTCGGCGTGCAGCTGCACAACCGTGCGTTCAACGCCGAGTGGGACTTTCCGGGGCTGGCCGCCGCCGTCGAGCGGCAGGCGCAGGGCGGCGAGGTCGGCATCTTCGGCGGGCGCTGGTTCGCGCTCGACTACTATCTCGGCCGGCCGGTGTACTCCGCCCAGACGCTCGAGGAGTTCACCGAGTACGTGCGGCGCCCCGAGCGCCCGCTGGTCGTCACCAACGGCCGCACGTGGGCGGGCGTGCGTCGCACGCTCGGCGACGAGCTGACCGTGCTCGACGAGAAGCCCGTCGGCGGCCAGACGATGGTGCTCCTGCGCGCGAGCCGGCCCGGCGCCGCCCCGGGCGCGCGCTGAGCGTGCCGGCGGCGACGCGCTCAGAGCTGCTCGGCAATGCCGACCAGCGCCTCGTACTCCTGCATCCAGTACCGCACGTCCCGGAAGTTGGGGAACGCCGGCGGGAACGAGGGATCGTCCCAGCGGCGCGCGATCCAGCCCGACATGTAAACGATGCGCATGGCGCGCAGCGGCTCGGCCAGCGCTAGCGTCGAGCGGTCGAACTCGCGGAACAGCTCGTAGCCCTCCAGGATGTCCTCGCGCATCGTGCGCGATTCCTCGGTCGTGCCGCGCGCCAGCAGCCAGAGGTCCTGGACCGGCGGCCCCATCACGCAGTCGTCGAAGTCCACCAGCATCGGATCCGGCGTCCACAGGATGTTGCCGTAGTGCAGGTCGCCGTGGATGCGCTGCGGCTTGACGGCCGCCAGCAGCGGCGCGGCGGCCTCGGCGATGCGCAGGGCGACGTCGCGGTAGCGCGGCCAGACGTTGTCGGGCATGAACTTGCCCTGCTGGATGACCTCCAGCGGCTCGTGGATGTAGCGCTGCACGTCCACGCGCGGGCGGTGGGTCGCCGGCCGGGCGGCGCCGACCGCGTGCATGCGGCCGATCGTGCGGCCGATGCGCCGGCGGTTCTCGGCGTCGAGCTCGTCGAGCGTG
>DASSLH010000003.1:0-4604 GCA_035689625.1 Candidatus Methylomirabilota bacterium
GCGCCCGCGAGGAACGCGCCCATGCCGGGCGGATGGTCCAGGGCGGGGTCGGCGCCCAGCTGCCGGGTGATGACCGGCCGCCGCTCGCTCACCGCGCGGCCGGCCAGCCCGCGCCCGGGCGGCAGCACGATCGGCCCGGTCAGGTCGGCCGCGCCGGTGCCCGCGAACGCCAGCGAGACCAGCTCACCCGTCGCGGGCTCCAGCCGGAAGACGACCACGTCGCGCGCGTCGAGCACGCCGATGACGGTGTCGGCGATGAGGTGCGCGACCTCGCGCGGGTCGAGCGAGTGCGCCAGCGCCTGGCTGACGGCGCCGAGCGCCTCGGCCGTCCGCCGCCGGCGCTCGACGCGCGCAAACAGCCGCGCGCTCTCGACCGCCAGCGCGGTCTGGGCGGCCAGCGCGCCGAGCACGTGCAGCGTGGCGTCGTCCGGCCGGCCGGCCCGGCGGACGAGCACGCCGAGCACGCCCTGCAGCCCGTGGCGGGCGGCCAGCGGCACGCCGACGAACGTGCGCACGCCTTCCTCGCGCAGGACGGCGGCGCCGAGCACGCGCGGGTCGCCGGCCGGCTCCTCCACGACGATCACGTCGCGGGCGAGCGCGACGTGGCCGATGAGGCCCTCGCCCGGCGCGAGGTCGGTCGGCAGGCCCGCGTGCGACTGGCGCATCACGCCGGCCGCGCCGCGCACCTGCAGGCGGTCGCCGGCCACGAGCCAGATCGCGGCCAGGCTGTCGGGGATCAGCTCGACGGCCGCGGCGGCCGCCGTTGAGAGCACGTCGCTGAGCCGAATGGAGGAGGCGGTGGCACGCGCGACGTCCAGCACCGTGGTCATGGCGCGGGTGCAGACTGAACCGACGAGCGGTCTCCGTCAAGACCGGCGCGCGGGGCCCGGTGGTAGACTCCCAGCCGTGGCGCTTCCACTCGAGGGCCTCGTGGTGGTCGACCTCACGCAGAACGTCGCCGGCCCCTTCTGCACGCAGATCCTCGGGGACATGGGCGCCGACGTCGTGAAGGTGGAGCGGCCCGGGCGCGGCGACGACGCGCGCGCGTGGGCGCCCCCGTTCTGGGGCGCCGAGAGCGCCTCGTTCATGGCGTTCAACCGCAACAAGCGCAGCCTCGGCCTCGATCTCAAGCGCGAGGGCGGCCTGGAGGTCCTGCGCCGGCTCGTCGCGCGCGCCGACGTGTTCGTGCAGAGCCTGCGCGCCGGCGCGATCGCCGAGCTGGGGCTCGACTACCCGGCCGCGAGCGCGCTCAACTCGCGGCTCGTCTACTGCTCGATCACGGCCTACGGCACGCGGGGGCCGATGGCGCGGCTGCCGGGCTACGATCCACTCATGCAGGCCTACGCCGGCCTCATGTCGGTCAACGGCCACCCGGGCCAGGAGCCCGCGCGCGTCGGCACGTCCATCGTGGACATGGGCACCGGCATGTGGGCGGCGCTCGGCATCCTGGCCGGCCTGCGCCAGCGCGAGGCCACCGGCCGCGCCGTGGAGGTGACGACGGCGCTGTTCGAGACGGCGCTGATGTGGGTGTCGTATCACGCGATGGGCTACCTGGGCAGCGGCGAGGTGCCGCAGCCACAGGGCTCGGGCACCGCGATGATCGCGCCCTACCAGGCGTTTCCGACCGCCGACGGCTACGTGATGATCGGCGCCGCCTCCGACGCGCTGTTCGCGCGGCTGGCCGGCGCGCTCGAGGCGCCGGCGCTCGCGCGCGACGCGCGCTTCACCGACAACCCCTCGCGCGTGCGCAACCGGGCGGCGCTGGTCGAGGCAGTGGCGGCGCTGACGCGCACGCACAAGACCGCGGACCTCGTCGAGCGGCTGCGCGCGGCCGGCGTGCCCACCTCGCCGATCCTGACCATGGACCAGGTGCTGCAGGAGCCGCAGACGGAGGCGAGCGGCATGCTGGTCGGCGCGCCGCATCCGCGGCTGCCCGACTACCGCTCGATCGGCCTGCCGGTGCAGTGGGACGGCCGGCGGCCGCCGGTGCGCCGCGTGCCGCCCGCGCTCGGCGAGCACAGCGCCGACGTCCTCACCTGGCTCGGCTACACGCTCGACGACGTCCGCACGCTGAAGTCCCAGAACCTCGTGCAATGAGCTACCGCCACCTGCTCGTCGACCGCTCGGACGACCGTCACGTGGTCACCGTGACGCTCAACCGTCCGGAACAGCACAACGCGATGAACACGGCCATGGGCGAGGATCTGCTCGCGTGCTTCACCGCGCTGGCCTCCGACGCCGACGCGCGCGCCGTCGTGCTCACGGGCGCCGGCGACAAGGCGTTCTGCGCCGGCGGCGACCTGAAGGAGCGCAACGGGATGACGGACGAGGCCTGGCGCGCCCAGCACGTCATCTTCGAGCAGGGCGCCCTGCGGCTGCTGCGCTGCCCGATCCCGGTGATCGCCGCCGTGGAGGGCTTCGCGCTGGCCGGCGGCTGTGAGCTGGCGATCCTGTCCGACTTCATCGTGGCCAGCGAGACGGCGGTGTTCGGCGTGCCGGAGACGACGCTGGCGATCTTCCCCGGGATCGGGGGCACCCAGCTGCTGCCGCGCATCCTCGGCGCGCCGCTGGCGAAGGAGCTCATCTTCACCGGTCGTCGCATGAAAGCCGACGAAGCCAAGGCGTGCGGTCTCGTCAATCACCTCGTCCCGGCCGGGCAGGCCCGGGCCAGGGCGACGGAGATTGCCACGACGATCGCGCGGAATGGACCGATCGCCGTGCGCCAGGCCAAGAAGGCGATCGCCTACGGCAGCGAGACCGATCTGGAGACCGCGATGATCCTGGCCATCGAGGCCTACAACGCGACCGTGGTGACCGAGGACCGCCTGGAGGGCGTGCGCGCGTTCAACGAGAAACGCCGGCCCCAGTTCAAGGGCCGCTGACCGAGAGGACGACATGGCCGCGATTCCCCTGAGCCTCAGCGACGAGCAGCGCGCGCTCAAGGCCGGCGTGACCGAGATCTGCAAGCGCTATCCGGGCGAGTACTGGCGCGAGCTGGACGCCAAGCGCGAGTACCCCGAGAAGTTCGTCAACGAGCTCACCCAGGCCGGCTACCTCGGCGCGCTCATCCCCCACGAGTACGGCGGCGCCGGGCTGCCGATCCGCGACGGCTGCCTCATCCTGGAGACGATCCACGCCAACGGCGGCAGCGCCTCCGCCGTGCACGCGCAGATGTACATCATGGGCACGGTGCTGCGGCACGGCAGCGAGGCCCAGAAGCAGAAGTACCTGCCGAAGATCGCCACCGGCGAGCTGCGGCTGCAGGCCTTCGGCGTCACCGAGCCCGACGCCGGCTCCGACACAACTCAACTCAAGACGACTGCGAAGCGGAAGGGCGACCGGTATGTGGTCAACGGCCGCAAGATCTTCATCTCGCGCGCGCTGCAGTCCGACCTCATGCTGCTGCTGGCCCGCACGACACCGGCCGACCAGGTCAAGCGGCGCACGGACGGCCTCAGCGTGTTCCTGGTCGACATCCGCGGCCTCAAGGGCCTGGAGATCCGGCCGCTGCGCATGATGATGAACCACTCGACGAACGCGCTGTTCTTCGACGACATGGAGATCCCCGCCGATGGTCTGGTGGGGGAAGAAGGCAAGGGCTTCTCCTACATCCTGTCGGGGATGAACGCCGAGCGGATCCTGGTGGGGTCCGAGTCGATCGGCGACGGTCGATGGTTCACCGACAAGGCCGTCGCCTATTCCCGCCAGCGCGTGATCTTCGGCAAGCCCATCGGCGCCAACCAGGGCGTGCAGTTCCCGATCGCCAGGGCCCACACCGCCGTGGAGGCGGCCGCCCTCATGCGCGACAAGGCCGCCGCGCTGTTCGACGCCGGCGAGCCGTGCGGCGCCGAGGCCAACATGGCCAAGTACCTGGCCGCCGAGGCGGCCTGGGAGGCGGCCAACGCCTGCATCGACTGCCACGGCGGCTACGGCTACGCCGAGGAGTACGACGTCGAGCGCAAGTTCCGCGAGTGCCGGCTGTACAAGACCGCGCCCGTCAACAACAACCTGGTGCTGGCCTACGTCGGCGAGCACGTGCTGGGGATGCCGCGCTCCTACTGAGCCCGCGCCCCGCATGCCGATCTACTTCGAGGACATGCCGGCCGGCTCGGTGCGCGAGTCGGCGCCCTACACGCTCACGCGCGAGGAGATGGTGGCGTTCGCGCGCCAGTACGACCCGCAGCCGTTCCACGTCGACGAGGCGGCGGCAAAGACGACGATCTACGGCGGGCTGATCGGCAGCGGCTGGCTCACGGTGGCCGTGATGATGCGCCTGCTGTGGGACACGCTGCTCAAGGACGCCGCCTCGCTCGGCTCACCCGGCTCCGACGAGGTCCGCTGGCTCAAGCCGGTGCGCCCCGGCGACACGCTGCGCGCGCGCTTCACGGTCGTGGAGGCCATCCCCTCGCGCAGCAAGCCCGACCGCGGTGTGCTGCGCATGCTGACCGAGATGCTCAACCAGCACGACGAGGTCGTCATGACCCAGCGCGGGCTGGGGATGTTCGCCCGCCGGCCGGCCGGCTAGCCGGCGAGCGCCTCGGCCCGCGCCGTCCACGGCGGGGCGCCAATCTCCTCGAAGCGGACGCGCGCCTCGGCGCGATGGC
>DASSLH010000004.1:0-5533 GCA_035689625.1 Candidatus Methylomirabilota bacterium
CCGCCCGGGTCGGTGTGGATGCCGGGCGTCGAGGACACCGGGTCGATCGAGACCGGCGACTGGCGTGATACCGTCGCCGCCGCGCTCGGCCCCCGCGCCGCCGCGCGGCTGCCCCTGAACGCGAGCGCGCTGCCCACGCGCATCGCCGAGGGGTCGCGGCCGGAGCTGAGCGGGGCGGCGACGGTGTCGGTGGTCGAGCCGGAGCTGCAGGGCTGGGACGGCGGCGAGTGGTGGTTCGGTCCGAGGGGGCTCGTACGAGTCAAGGAGGCGGAGCGATGAGAGGACGTGCGGGCAGCGGACGGGGATGGCGGCGCGGGGCCCTGGCGGCGCTGATGCTGGCGCTGCTCGTCGCATCGCTCGCCCCGCTCACCGGACGCCTGGCCGCCGGCGAGGGCGGCGACCTCCGCCTCGCCCAGCGCATCCGTCGCGGTCCCGCCGAGGAGGAAAAGCCGGCCGAGCCCGAGACGACCGCGCCCGCCACGCCGGCTGTCCCCGAGTCGCCGCTGGCCCGCCAGAGCCAGGCCGAGGCCGATCGCAAGAGCGCCGGCTGCATGACGTGCCACACCAAGACCGACTCGCAGAGCATGCACACGGCGACGACGGTCAAGCTCGGCTGCATCGACTGCCACGGCGGCAACAACGACGTGCGCAAGCCCGAGGGCGCCGAGCAGGGCGCGGCGGCCTACGACGCCGCCAAGGACCAGGCCCACGTGCTGCCGGCCAACAAGCGCCTGTGGAAGTCGTCGGCCAATCCGCCGCTGTCCTACACGGCGCTGCTGCGGGAGCGCGAGGAGTTCATCCAGTTCGTGAATCCGGGCGACCTGCGCGTGGCCCGGCGCACCTGCGGCCCCGGCGGCTGCCATCCCAACGAGGCCGCCCAGGTCGAAAAGAGCATGATGAAGACCGGCCCGATGCTGTGGGGCGCCGCGCTCTACAACAACGGCCAGTACCCGGTGAAGCGGCCGCGCTTCGGCGAGAACTACGGGCCCCAGGGCGAGCCGGTGCGCATGGTGACGACGCCGCCGCCGACGGCGGAGGAGACCGCCAAGAAGGGCGTGCTGCCGCTCATCGATCCGCTGCCGCGCTTCGAGGTGCAGCAGCCCGGCAACACGCTGCGGATCTTCGAGAAGGGCCAGGAGAAGCAGCTGGAGATCGCCAACCCGACGCTGGAGGAGCCGCCGGGGAAGCCGCTCAACCGGCTGAGCCCGCGCGGCCTGGGCACGCTCAACCGCATCGACCCGGTGTGGCTGAACCTCCAGAAGACGCGGCTGTTCGACCCCGCGCTCTCGCTGCTGGGCAACAACACGGTACCGGGCGAGTTCCGGTCGAGCGGCTGCTCGGGCTGCCACGTGATCTACGCCAACGACCGGGACACCGTGCACTCGGCCGACTACGCGCAGTTCGGCAACCTGGGCCGCAGCCAGACGGTGGACCCCACGATTCCCAAGAACGAGTCCGGCCACCCGGTGCGGCACCGGTTCACGAACTCGATCCCGACCAGCCAGTGCATCGTCTGCCACCACCATCCGGGCACGACGGTCACCAACAGCTACCTGGGCAACATCTGGTGGGACAACGAGACCGACGGCCACCTCATGTACCCGGAGAAGGAGCGCCACCTCACGGCAGGCGAGGTGGACCATATCCAGCGCCTGAATCCCGAGGGCTCGGCGCTGCGCGGCAAGTGGGGCGATCCGACGTTCCTGGCCAACGTCACCGACCTCAATCCCAAGCTCACGCGCACGCAGTTCGCCGACCACCACGGCCACGGCTGGGTGTTCCGCAACGTGTACAAGACGGACCGCCACGGCCATTTGCTGGACGGCGACGGCAAGCAGGTCGCCTTCGACGATCCGGACCGCTTCAAGAAGGCCGTGCACATGAAGGACATCCACCTCGAGAAGGGCATGCACTGCTCGGACTGCCACTTCTCGCAGGACGCCCACGGCAACGGCAAGCTCTACGGCGAGACGCGGGCCGCCGTGGAGATCAGCTGTGTGGACTGCCACGGCTCGATCCGGGCCAAGGCCACGCTGAAGACGTCGGGGCCGGCGGCGCCGGCCGGCGGCACCGACCTCTCCCTGCTCACCACGCCGTTCGGCCAGCGCCGCTTCCAGTGGCGCGGTGACACGCTGATCCAGCGCTCGACGGTCACCAAGGACGTCGAGTGGGAGGTCGTGCAGGTCCTCGACTCGATCGACCCGACCTCGGCGTGGGCGGTGAAGCATCCCAAGGCCGCCGAGCGCTCGCGGCTGGCCAAGACCATCCGCCGCGACGGGACGACGTGGGGCGACGCGCCGGCCGACGACACGCAGCTGGCCCACGCCGACGGCAACATGACGTGCTTCGCCTGCCACACCTCGTGGGTGACGAGCTGCTTCGGCTGCCACCTGCCGATGAAGGCCAACGAGCGCAAGCCGCTGCTGCACAACGAGGGCGTGGTGCTGCGCAACTGGACGCCGTACAACTTCCAGACCATCCGCGACGACGTGTTCATGCTGGCCCGTGACGGCACGACCGCCGGCCACCGCATCTCGCCGGCCCGCTCGACCTGCGCGGTGCTGGTCGGCTCGCAGAACGGCAACCGCGAGTGGGTCTACTCGCAGCAGCAGACGCTGTCGTCGGAGGGCTTCAGCGGCCAGGCCTTCAGCACGTTCGTGCCGCACACGGTGCGGGCGACGGAGACGAAGCACTGCGCCGACTGCCACGTGTCGAAGGCCAACGACAACAACGCCTGGATGGCGTCGGTGCTGATGCAGGGCACCAACTTCTACAACTTCGTCGGCCGCTACGCGTACGTGGCCGAGGGCGGCAAGGGGCTGGAGGCCGTCGTCGTCACCGAGCGGGACGAGCCGCAGGCGGTCATCGGCAGCACGCTGCACCAGATCGCCTACCCGAGCGAGTACGAGAAGCACAAGGAGCGGCACGACCTGCTGGACGAGAAGGAGCACCACCGCGGCCGCGACATCCTGGACGTCTTCGGCAAGGACGAGGTGCTGTCCATCCAGCTCCGCGGCGAGTACCTGTACACCGCCAACGGGCGGGGCGGCTTCCGCGCCTACGACGTGGCCCAGATCGACCAGAAGGGCTTCTCGGAGCGGATCGTCACCGCGCCGGTGTCGCCGCTGGGCCAGCGGCTGTACGTGAAGACCAAGTATGCGACCGCCGTGGCCTCGCCCAGCACGCTGGCGCTCGACCCCACGCGCACGCACCGGCCGGAGAACGAGGAGCAGCCGATCCACCTCGTCTACGCCTTCATCTACGTCAGCGACCGCGAGGAAGGGCTGGTCGTCATCGGCAACCCGCTCGACAGCAAGAACGGGCCGGGCGTGGCCACGCTGCTCGACGGCGATCCGACCAACAACTTCCTGGAGCGCGCGGCGACCTTCAATCCCGACGGGCTGCTCACGGGCGCCGTCAACCTGACCCTGGCCGGCCACTACGCCTACGTGCTGGCGCCCAAGGGCCTGTTCGTCGTCGACCTCGACAACCCGCTCAAGCCCAAGGTGGTCGCCAACGTCGGCGCGCCGTACCTGAACAGCCCGCGCGCGATCGCCGTGCAGTTCCGCTACGCGTTCGTCACCGACGCCGACGGGCTCAAGGTCGTGGACATCACCGATCCCACCAAGCCGCGGCCGGTGCCAGAGGCGGTGGTGAAGCTGGCCGACGCCCACGGGATCTACGTCGCCCGCACCTACGCCTACGTGGCGGCCGGCGCCCAGGGCCTGGCCATCGTGGACGTCGAGCGTCCGGAGTCGCCGGTGCTGGACCAGACCTTCAACGCCGGCGGGGCGATGAACGACACCCGCGACGTCAAGGTCGGCATGACGAACGCCAGCCTGTTCGCCTACGTGGCCGACGGCAAGAACGGCCTGCGGGTCGTGCAGGTGACGTCGCCCGAGGACACGCCGACCTACCTGGGCTTCAGCCCGCGGCCGCAGCCGCGGCTCATCGCCACCGCCCACACCCACGGGCCGGCGCTGGCCGTCTCCAAGGGGCTGGACCGTGACCGCGCCGTCGATGAAACCGGGCACCAGCTCAGCGTGTTCAATCGCGTAGGATCCCGGCCGCTGACGCTCGCCGAGCAGCAGCGGCTGTACCTGCACGAGGGCAAGCTCTATACGGTCAGCGAGGAGCCACCGAGCGCGCCGCGCGCGCCGGCCGAGCCGAAGAAGGAAGAGCCGGCCACGGAGCCCGAGGGGGGTCCGCGCCTGCGCCGACCGCGCTGAACCGAGCGCACAAGGAGGAGGACTTCCATATGCTGCAGCGTGTTGTCTGGGGCGCCGTCGTCGCCGTCGCCATCGTCGCCTTCGTGATCGGCGCCGGGACGTCGCCGTCCGCACCCCTCAAGCCGGCACCGGTGGACGCGCAGACGGCGTACAAGTACACGGGCGCGGCGTCGTGCGGGGCCTCGAACTGCCACGGCGCGACCAAGCCCAAGCCCGACTACCCCAAGCTGAACGAGAACATCGTCTGGTACCAGAAGGACAAGCACGCCAAGGCGTTCCAGACGCTCTCCAACGAGAAGCTGAAGTCCAAGGTGAGCCCGTCGAAGATCGCGCAGAACCTCAAGATCGCCAAGGCGGAGACCTCCAGCAAGTGCCTCGTCTGCCACGCGGTGGACGTCAAGCCCGAGCTGCGCGGCCCGAAGTTCGACATCAGCGAGGGCGTGCACTGCGACGGCTGCCACGGCCCGGCCGAGAAGTGGCTGGAGCCGCACGCCGAGAAAGGCTGGACGCACGAGAAGTCGGTGGCGGTCGGCATGTACGACACCAAGAACTTCCTGCTGCGCGCCGAGAAGTGCGTGTCCTGCCACCTGGCCATCGACCACGACATGGTCGAGGCCGGCCACCCCGACCTGCTGGCCTTCGAGCTGGACACGTTCAGCGCGCAGATGCCGCCTCACTGGCGGGACAAGGGCACGTGGGCGCCGGCCAAGACGTGGGCGACCGGGCAGGTGATCGCGCTGCGCGAGGCCGCCAAGCAGCTCGGTGAGCGCGCCTCCGGCAACGCCTCCGCCAAGCTGCTCACCGAGGCGCTGTCCAAGGTGCAGGGCCACGGCGCCACGGTGAAGATCCTCATGGGCGTGGCCGCGCCCGACGTGGCGAAGTCGGTCGAGGGTGACGTGGCCACGCTGACCGACGCCGTCGCCAAGGGCGACAAGGCCAAGATCAGCGCGACGGCCAAGAACCTGGTCACCACGATGCAGGCCCAGGCGCCCAAGATCGCGGCCAAGGACTGGGACCAGGCCGGCACCAAGAAGCTGCTGGCCGACATCTCGGGCAACGGCGACGCCATCGGGGCGGCCGGCATCCGCGCCGCCGAGCAGGGCGCGATGGCGCTCGACCGCCTCTACAGCGCATACTCCAAGGCGCCGGGCAACAAGGCCGACCCCGCGGCCAGCAAGGCGCTGGACACGATGTTCGCCACGCTCGACGATCCCGCCAAGTACGACGGCAAGGCGTACGGCGCCGCCGCCAAGACCTTCAACGACATCGTCAGCAAGTAATACGTAAGCGCAACAGAGCGGCGC
>DASSLH010000005.1:0-9566 GCA_035689625.1 Candidatus Methylomirabilota bacterium
CCCTGAAGCGCCTGCTGCCGTCGCGCGTGCCCGCCGTCGACGGCCCGGCGGTGGCGCGGATCGTCGCCGACCTCGCGCGGCAGGCGCCGGCGGACGCGTTCGAGGAGGTCCAGCGCCAGAACCAGGAGCTGCTGCGCACGCTGGAGGAGCTGCGCGCGCGGCAGGACGACCTGGTGCGGCTCAATTCCGAGCTGGAGGACACCAACCGCGGCGTGGTCGCGCTGTACGCGGAGCTCGACGAGAAGGCCGATCACCTGCGGCGCGCCGACGAGTTGAAGTCGCGCTTCCTGTCCAACATGAGCCACGAGTTCCGCACGCCGCTCAACGCCATCCGGGCGCTGACCGAGGTGCTGCTGCGCCGCGTGGACGGCTCGCTCACGCCGGAGCAGGAGGTCGAGGTCGGCTACATCCGCAAGGCGACCGACCAGCTCTCGGAGCTCGTCGAGGACCTGCTGGACCTGGCCAAGGTGGAGGCCGGCAAGATCTCGATCCGGCCGGCCGAGTTCGACGTGACGAGCCTGTTCAGCTCGCTGCGCGGCATGCTGCGCCCGCTGCTGGTCAACGACGCGGTGGCGCTGGTGTTCGAGGATCCGGCCGGGCTGCCGCCCCTGCAGACCGACGAGGCGAAGGTCTCGCAGATCCTGCGCAACCTGCTCTCCAACGCGCTGAAGTTCACCGAGCGCGGCGAGGTGCGCGTGTCGGCCGCGCGCTCGCCGGACGGCGAGTCGGTGCTGTTCGCGGTCGCCGACACCGGCATCGGGATCGCGCCCGACGACCAGGAGCGCATCTTCCAGGAGTTCGGCCAGGTGGACAGTCCCATCCAGCGCCGGGTGCGCGGCACCGGGCTGGGCCTGCCGCTCTCGCGCAAGCTGGCCACGCTGCTGGGCGGCAGCCTCACCGTGCAGAGCCAGCCCGGCCGCGGCTCGACGTTCCTGGCGAGCATCCCGATCCGCTACGCCGAGCCGGAAACGCCGGCGGCGCCGGCCGAGGTCGAGGCCGATCCCCTGCGGATGCCGGTGCTGGTCGTCGAGGACAGTCCCGAGGAGCTGCTCGTCTACGAGAAGTTCCTCAAGGGCTCCGGCTTCCAGGTCGTGCGAGCGATGACCGGGCGCCAGGCGCGCCACGCGCTGGGCCAGATGCGGCCGGCGGCGATCGTGCTCGACATCCTGCTGCGCGGCGAGGACACCTGGACGCTGCTGGCCGAGATCAAGGGCGACGCGGCCACGCGCGACATCCCGGTCGTCGTCGTCAGCACCGTGGACGACCGGGCCAAGGGCGCTGCCCTCGGCGCCGACGCGTACGCCGTCAAGCCCGTGGACCGCCGCTGGCTGCTCGACCAGCTGCGCGCGCTCACCGGCCGCCAGCCGGTGCGGCGCGTCCTGGTCGTGGACGACGACGAGATCGCGCGTTACCTGGTGCGCGGCTACCTCGACGACTTGCCGTGCGTGGTCAGCGAGGCGCGCAGCGGCGAGGAGGCGCTGCGCCGCGTGCGCCAGGAGCCGCCCGACGCGATCGTGCTCGATCTCGTCATGCCCGGCCTGTCGGGCGTCGAGGTGCTGGAGCAGCTGCGGGCGGAGGCGCCGACGCGGGACACGCCGGTCGTCGTGATGACGTCCAAGACGCTCGACGAGGAGGAGCGGCGGCGGCTGACGGCGCTGGGCGCCGCGGTGGTGCCGAAGGGCGCCGAGCGCGACGTCATGGTCGGCCGCCTGCGAGCCGTGCTGACCGAGGCGGGGCTGGTGGCCCCGTGAGGATGCCATGCGCCGGGTGACGATCCTCAACGTGGACGACTACGAGCCGGCTCGCTACGCGCGCTCGCACCTGCTGCGCGGCTTCGGCTTCGACGTGCGCGAGGCGAAGACCGGCGGCGAGGCGCTCAGCGTCGTGGCCGCCGAGCCGCCGGAGCTGGTGATCCTCGACGTGCACCTGCCCGACATGTCGGGGCTGGAGGTCTGCCGGCGCCTGAAGGCCGGCGCCGCGACGGCCGGCCTGCCGGTGCTGCAGATCTCGGCGACGTTCACGGGCTCACTCGACCAGGCGCACGGTCTGGACAGCGGCGCCGACGCCTACCTCACGGAGCCGGTGGAGCCCCCGGTGCTGCTGGCCACGCTCAAGGCGCTGCTGCGCATGAAGCAGGCCGAGGAGGCCGAGCGCGCCATCGCCCGGCAGTGGCAGGCGACGTTCGACGCGATCTCCGACGGCGTGGTGCTGGTGGACGCCGCCGGCGTGATCCTGCGCGCCAACGCCGCGCTGCGCGCGCTGCTCGACGGCGAGCGCGATCCCGTCGGCCGCCGGCTGCTGGACTTGCTCGCGCCGCTGGACCCGCGCGCCTCGGCGCTGGCACTGCCGCCGGCGGTGGGCGACGGCGGGCGCGCGAGCGTCGAGCTGTCGGCCGCCGGCCGCTGGCTGCGCGTGACGGTGGATCCGCTCGCCGGCGCGGCGCCCGGCGCCGTGTGCACGGTGGCCGACGTCACCGAGCACAGGCAGGTCGAGGAGGAGCGGGCGCGCCTGCTCGCGCTCGAGCAGGCCGCGCGCGCCGCCGCCGAGGCGGCCGATCGCTCCAAGGAAGAGTTCATCGCGATGCTGGCCCACGAGCTGCGCACTCCGCTGGCGCCGATCCGCATGGCGCTGCGCACGGTCCGCGGGCAGGACGAGACGGTGCGGCGCGCGACGGACGTCATCGAGCGGCAGACGCGGCACCTGGCCCGCCTGCTCGACGACCTCGTGGACGTCGCGCGGCTCACGCGCCACAAGGTCGCGCTGCGCCCCGTGCCCACGACGCTGCAGGCCGCGGTCGCCGACGCCGTCGAGGCCACCCGCGAGCAGGTCGAGGCGCGCGGTCACGCGCTGCGCGTGGCGCTGCCCGACGAGCCGCTCGGCCTGCAGGCCGATCCCCTGCGCCTGGCCCAGGTCATCGGCAACCTCGTCGGCAATGCCGCCCGCTACACGCCGCCGGGCGGCCGCATCACGCTTCACGGCGGGCGCGAGGACGGCCAGGTCGTGCTGCGGGTGCGCGACACCGGCGTCGGTATCGCGCCCGCGATGCTCACGCGCATCTTCGAGCCGTTCACGCAGGGCGAGCGCGGCCCTGCGGCCGGCGAGGGCGGCCTCGGCGTCGGGCTGGCGCTGGCGCGCATGTTCGTCGAGCTGCACGGCGGCACGCTGACCGCCGCCAGCGAGGGCGTAGGCAAGGGCAGCGAGTTCGTCGTGCGGCTGCCGGCGCGCTGACGGCGGCCCGCCGCCGCGTGGTACACTGCGCGGCGTCGTGATTGCCGCATGGTGCTGGGATCTCGTCGAGCCCTACCTCACGCGCAACCTCCTCAACCGCGGCGTCCCCCGGCCCACCCGCAAGCAGGTGCTGGAGGAGTTCGCCCGCGTCTGGCCGGAGCTCACGCTGACGATCGGCGTGCAGGAGCCGTTCGCCGGCACCATCCGCTTCAAGTGGCTGGCGCGGCAGCCGGCCGCCGACATGACGGAGTTCCTCGACGACCCCGAGGGCTGGATCGCGGCCCGCTGGGGCGGCGGCAAGTTCAAGGTCAACGTCCATCACGGGCTGCACTTCGTGAACACGAAGAACTTCAAGCCGGCCGGGGAGCCCCGCTGGACCGCCGAGCCGGCGCTCAACGTGGACGAGTGAGGAGCGCACGATGCCGAGCGACGAGACGCGCCGGGTCCTGAAGGTCTTCGGCGTGGCGGTGACCAACCTCGAGGATGCCATCGAGCAGCGCAAGCCGATGGCCGAGATCATGAAGTGGGACGCCGAGCTGGCCGACCGCACCCGCGAGGTGCTGGCGCTCGTCGACCGTCTGCGCAGTCGCCGCATCGCGTGACGGCGCCGGCCGCGCGCATCGACGCCTCCGGCGTCGCCCTGGCGCTGCCGCGGCCGCCGCGCCGCATCGTCTGCCTCATCCCGTCGGTGACCGAGACGCTCTGCCACCTGGGCCTCGCCGAGGCGCTGGTCGGCGTCACCGCCTACTGCGTCGAGCCGCGCGACGTCGTGCGGCGCAAGAAGAAGGTCGGCGGCGAGAAGAACCCCGACCTGGCGGCCATCCGCGCGCTCGCGCCGGACCTCGTCGTCGCCAACATCGAGGAGAACGTGCGCGAGCACGTGGGCACGCTGCGCGAGTGGGGCATCCCCGTCTGGGTGACCTACCCCCGCACGGTGGCCGGCGCGCTGGCGATGATCCGCGAGCTGGGCGAGCTCACCGGCACCGGTGAGCGCGCGGAAGCGCTGCTGGCGGAGCTGGAGCCGCTCTACGCCCGGGTGAAGGCCGCCACCGCGCGGCGCGCGCCGGTGCGCGTCTTCTACCCGATCTGGCGCGAGCCGTGGATGACGATCGGGCCGGACACCTACGTGCACGACCTCCTGGCGGTGTGCGGGGCGGCCAACGTCTACGGCGGCGCCGCCGAGCGCTACCCGACGCTGACGCTGGATGACATGGCCGCGCGGCGCCCCGACGTCATCGTGCTGCCCGACGAGCCGTTCCGCTTCCGGCGCGCACACCTGGCCGACTTCGCGCCCTACACCGACGTGCCGGCGGTGCGCGACGGCCGCGTCCACCTCATGGACGGCAAGGTCTTCTGCTGGTACGGCCCGCGGCTGGGCGAGGCGCTGCGCACGCTGCCGGCGTTCTTCGGAGGGCAGGGTGGCTGAGCCCTGCCCGCGCTGCGGCGTGCCCGACGTCGCCGGCGACGCCTGCCCGCAGTGCGGCGTGAAGGTTCAGGTGTTCCGGGCCTCGCTCGAAAAGATGCGCCGGGGGCCCGTGGCCACCGCGCCCCCCTCCGCCGGCGCGCCGCCGCCGGACGCCCGCGGCGCGTCCCCGCCGCCGGCGGTGCGCACGGTCGTCTTCCACGGCACCGGCCCCGGGCTGTTCGGCATCCAGGCCGTCAACGCGCTGCTGACGCTGCTCACGCTGGGCGTCTTCTACTTCTGGGGCAAGACGCGCGTGCGCCGCTACGTCTGGGGCGAGACCGAGCTGGACGGCGATCGCTTCGCCTATCACGGCGACGGGCGCGAGCTGCTGATGGGCTTCGTGCGGGGGGCGGCGATCTTCTTCATCCCGATCGGGCTGCTGGCGATCCTGCCCGAGCTCTACCAGGCCCCGGGGGAGGTGAAGGCGGCCCTGCAGCGGCTGCTCTACCTGGTCGGGCTGCTGCTGGTGCCGATCGCGATGGTCGGCGCGCGCCGCTACCGGCTCAGCCGCACGTCGTGGCGGGGCATCCGGTTCTCGTTCCGCGGCCGCGTGCGCGAGTTCATCGGCATCTTCGTCGTCGGCACGATCCTGACCTCGGTCACGCTGGGCTTCTACTACCCGGTGTTCGTCACCCAGCGCCAGGCGTTCATGATGGGCAACGCCTACTTCGGCTCGCGCCAGTTCGACTTCGACGGGCGCGGCCGCGACCTCCTGAAGCCGTTCGTCGTGATGGTGCTGTTGCTCATTCCCACGCTGGGGCTGTCGTGGTTCTGGTTCTCGGCGCGTCGCCAGCGTTACTTCACCGAGCACACGCGCTTCGGCGTCACCCGCTTCCGCTCCCGCGTCACCGGTGGCCGGCTGGCCTGGCTGACGATCACCAACGTGCTGGCGGTCGTGCTCACGCTGGGCCTGGCCTGGCCGTGGACGGTCGTGCGCGGCATGCGCTTCACGTTCCGCTACCTGACGCTGCACGGCCCGCTCGACATCGCCGACGTCCACCAGGACACCCGCGCCGCCTCGGCGACGGGCGAGGGGCTCGCCGGGCTGCTCGACGCCGACTTCGGCGTGAGCTGATGCCGGCCGCGCCCGTGCGGGCCCTGACGCCGGCCCAGCGCCGGCGGCTCCTCGTCCTGGCGCTGCTGTGCGCCGCCGTGTTCGCCGCCGCCGCCGCGACGGTCAGCGCGCACGGCCTGTTCGGCGTCGAGCTCTCCGTCCAGCAGCGCGTGCAGGCCTCGCGGGGGCCGAAGCTGGAGCGTCTCATGCGCACGGCCACGCTGCTGGGCTCGGGCGGCGTTCTGGTGGCGGTCAGCGCGGCCGCCTGCGTGGCGCTCTGGCGCCGCCGCCGTCCGCTGGCGCTGGCCGTCGCCACGATCGCCGTCAGCGGTTACGCGGCGGCCGACCTGGCGAAGCTCATCACCATCCGGCAGCGTCCCAACACCGTCATGTACGCCTTTCCCAGCTCCCACACCTTCGGGATCGTCATCTTCCTCGGCGTGCTCGCCTACCTGCTGTGGGCGCTCGAGGCGCCGCCGGCGGCGCGGCGGGTCGCCGTCGCCATCGCGGCGGCGGTCGTCGTGGCGGTCGGCTACAGCCGCATCTATCTCAACGCGCACTGGCTGGGCGACGTCGTCGGCGGCCTGGCCGGCGGCGGCGCCTTCGTCGTCGTCGCCGTCCTGTTGACCGACCGCCGCCTGCGTGCCGGCTAGCGCGTGCCGCCGCCCGCCTCGCACGTCTGGGACGCCCACTACCTCGACGGCCGCGCGCCGGTGCGGCGGCCGGCCCGCGTGAGCATCGGCCGCAACGGCCTGGAGATCGCGCTGACCGAGGATGGGCAGACCTTCCGCTGGGCGCTGACCGACGTGCGGCAGACGCAGGGCTTCTACGAGGGCGAGCAGGTGCGCCTCGAGCGCCGGGGCGGCAGCGAGGCGCTGCTGGTCGGCGACGTGCGCTTCCTGGCCGCCCTGCGGGCCGCGTCGCCGGAGACCGCGCGCGCCTTCCACGGGCCCTCGCGGCGGCGGGCCGTCCTCCTCGGCGGCGTCGGGGCGGCAGTGGGCGCCGTCCTCGTCGCGCTGGCGCTGTGGGTGTGGGGCATCCCGCGGCTGGCCGACGTGGCGGCCGCGCGGGTGCCGGTCGCCTGGGAGGTCGCGCTCGGCGAGGCCACGATCGCCCAGCTCGCGCCCGCTGCCGCCCGCTGCGACGATCCCCCGCGCCAGCGGCGCATCGACGACGTCGTGGACACGCTGCTGCGGGCCGCGCCCGACGCCCGCTACCCGTTCCGCGTGGTGGTCGTCGACCGCGCGGCCGTGAACGCCTTCGCCACGCCCGGCGGCTTCATCGTCGTCTTCCGCGGGCTGCTGGACCGCACCGAGAACGCCGAGGAGCTGGCCGGCGTGCTGGCGCACGAGATCCAGCACGTGCTGCACCGCGACGCCACGCGCGCGATCCTGCGCAGCGCCTCGACCGGCGTGCTGGTGGCGGCGCTGGTGGGCGACGTGACCGGCGTGCTGGCGTTCGGCGTGCAGAGCGCGCGCGTGCTGGGCGACCTGCACTACAGCCGCGATGCCGAGCGCGCGGCCGACGTGGACGGCCTGCGCCTGCTGCAGGCGGCGTCGGTGGATCCGGCCGGCATGCTCGCGTTCTTCCGCGCGATGGAACAGGGCGAGGGCACGCCCGGCGCCGCCGCCCGCTATCTCTCCACGCATCCCCCGTCGGCCGACCGCCTGCAGACCCTCACCGCGCTGGCCGCCGCCGGCCGGCGCCCGACGGTGAAGCTGCTGCCCGACTACGACTGGAGCGACGTCAAGAAGATCTGCGCGCGGCCGTGACCAGCGCGTGGACGCGGGCAGGGAGGGCGGGCGTGGCCGTCAGGCGCACGCCGAGTGGGGCCAGCGCGTCGTCGATGGCGTTGGCGATCGCCGCCGGCGGCGAGATCGCGCCGCCCTCGCCCAGGCCCTTGGTCCCCAGCGGGTTGCGCGGCGAGGCGTACTCCAGGTGCACGCACTCGATGGGCGGCAGGTCGTCGGCGCGCGGCAGCGCGTAGTCCATCAGCGTGCCGCTGAGCAGCTGCCCCTCGGCGTCGTAGGCCATCTCCTCGAACAGCCCGCCGCCGACGCCCTGGGCGACACCGCCGTGCACCTGGCCCTCGACGATCACCGGGTTGATGACCTTCCCGCAGTCGTGGGCGACGACGTAGCGCAGCAGGCGGACGCCGCCGCTGTCGCGGTCGACCTCCACCACCGCCACGTGCACGGCGCTGGCGTAGGTGACGGTCGGCACGTGGTGATAGGCGACCGCGTCGAAGTCGGGCGCCGCCACGCCCGGCCGCGCGAACGTCGGGATGGAGGCCTGGATCACGCGGGCCAGCGGCAGCGCGCCGCCCCGCAGGCCGCGCACGAACACCTGGCCGTCCTCGATCTCGATGTCCGCCTCGGCGGCCTCCAGCAGGGCGGCGGCCGCCTTCACGACGCGTGCCCGCACCGTGGCGGCGGCGTCGGCGATGGAGCTGCCGGCGGTGACCGCGCTGCGGCTGGCGAACGTGCCGACGCCGAACGGCACCGCCGCGGTGTCGCCGCCGGTCACGGTCACCCAGTCCAGCGGAATGCCGAGCGCGTCGGCGGCGATCTGGGCGAACGAGGTCTCGTGGCCCTGCCCGGAGCTCACGGCGCCGGTGGCGACCAGCGCGCGCCCGCTGAGGTCGAGCGTCACCCGGGCGCCCTCGAAGGGGCCGATGGCGGTGCCCTCGACGTAGCCCGAGATGCCGATGCCGTGCCAGGCTCCCTGGGCGCGCAGCGCCGGCTGCGCCTTGCGGAAGCCCTCGTAGTCGGCGGCCTCCAGCGCGGCGTCGAGCGCGGCGCGGAAGTCGCCGCTGTCGTAGACGAGCGGGTTGCCGTCGCGGTAGGGCATGCCGAGATCCCACGGCAGGTCGCTCGCGCCCAGGTAGTTGCGCCGGCGGATCTCGGCGGGGTCGAGGCCCAGCTGGCGCGCGAGCCCGTCGACGGCGCGGTCCATCGCGAACACCGTCTCCGGCCGGCCGGCGCCGCGGTAGGGCGCGTTGGGCGTCTTGTGCGTGACGACGCCCTGGACCTCGACCTGCATGTCGCGCACGCGGTGGGGCCCGATGAGGTGGGCGACCGTGTTGTAGGGCAGCACGATGCCCCAGGCGTTGTAGGCGCCGAAGTCGAGCCAGATGCGGTCGCGCACGCCGAGGATCACGCCGTCGCGCCGCGCGGCCAGGCTGATGCGGTGGGTCTGGTGGCGCGCGTGGCAGGCGGCCATCATGTGCTCCTGCCGGCTCTCGATCCACTTCACGGGACGGCCCAGCGCGCGGGCGGCCAGCGGCACCAGCACGTCCTCCGGGTAGCCGGAGGCCTTGGTGCCGAAGCCGCCGCCGAGATCGGGCGCGACGACGCGGATCTTGTGGGGCGGCAGGTCGAGGCTGGCGCTGAGCCCCTGCTGCACGAAGTGCGCGACCTGCGTGCTGTTCCACGTCGTCAGCGTCTGGTCGCGCCGGTCCCAGTGGGCGACCACGCCGCGCGCCTCCAGCGGCATGCCGACGTAGCGCTGGATCTCGAAGGTCTCGGTGAACACGGCGGTGGCGGCCGCGAACGCCCGCTCGACCTCGCCGATGGCGTGGCGAAAGCCGACGGCGACGTTGGTGCCCCAGTCCGCGTGCACGAGCGCGGCACCGGGCTCGGCGGCGGCCACCATGTCCACCGCGGCGGGCAGCGGCTCCCACGCGACCTCGATGCGCGCGGCCGCGTCCTCGGCGAGCGCCGCGCTGTCGGCGACGACCATGGCGACGATCTCGCCGACGTAGCGCGCGCGGTCGCGGCACAGGGCGTACTGCGCCGCCTGGCGCAGCTCGAACTCGAT
>DASSLH010000006.1:0-2604 GCA_035689625.1 Candidatus Methylomirabilota bacterium
CGGCACCTCGATCGCCTCGCCATCCAGCAGAACGTGCTGGTGGACGTGCGCCAGATCGATCTCACGACGACGCTTCTCGGCGTCCCGCTCGGCTGGCCCGTCGCGATCGCGCCGATGGGCGGCCTCGTGCTGTTCAATCCCGAGGGCGACGTCGAGATGGCGCGCGGCGCCGGCCAGGGTCAGACGCTGCAGTGGCTCAGCGGCGCCACCGGCTGGCCCGTCGAGGCCGTCGCCAAGGCCGGCAGCGGCCCGCAGATGTTCCAGCTCTACGCCCACGGCGATCACGGCTGGATGGGCGAGCTGCTGGCGCGCGTGGAGGCCTCCGGCTACAAGGCGGTGGCGCTCACCGTGGACGTGCAGATGTACAGCCGCCGCGAGCGCGACGTCTTCAACCGCTTCGTCCCGCGCCAGGCGATGGAGATCGCGCCCACCCCGCGCGGGCCGCTGCCGGACTTCCAGTCGGGCCTCACGTGGAAGGACGTCGACTGGCTGCTGAAGACGACGAAGCTGCCGGTCGGCCTCAAGGGGATCATGACCGTGGCCGACGCGCGCCGCGCGGTGGACATGGGCGTGCGGCTGATCTGGGTTTCCAACCACGGCGGCCGCCAGCTCGACCACACGCAGTCGAGCATCGAGGCGCTGCCGGCGATCGCCGACGCGGTGGCCGGGCGCGCCGAGATCGTCGTGGACGGCGGCTTCAACCGCGGCACCGACGTCATCAAGGGCCTCGCCCGCGGCGCCCGGGTCGTCGCCGTCGGCCGCACGATGCTGTGGGGCCTGGCCGCCGACGGCGCCGCCGGCGTCGCCCGCGTCTGCGAGATCATGCGCGACGAGCTGCGGATCAACATGGGCCTGTGCGGGCGCACCAAGATCCGCGACCTCACGCCCGACCTCATCTTTCGCGCCGACTGATTGTAATTCGTCCCACCGCGCGGCGTGGGGCAGGCGCGTCTGCACGTGTGGCGGGCGCGCCTCACCGCCGCGCTGATCACGCGCGCCAACCAGGCGGAATCGCGTCGCCGCGCATTTGGCATCGCGCTCGCACTTGGCGCGGCCGTTCGAATCCGGGGCGTGAGGGACGAGCAAGATGCTGGCAATGAAAGAAACACCTCTGTCGCCGGAGCGCGTGCGCCACCTCGAGGAGGCGCTCACGCGCACCGTGCTCGCCTATCACCTGCAGCACGTGATGGCCAAGGGGCCCTCGTGGGACGCCTGCGGCCACCCCCTGTGCCTGGCTGCCAAGCGGTTGCTGCCGAGCCTGCACAACTAGCCGGTCAGCTCGGGGATCACCCACAGCGGCGCGCGGCCGGCGGCGACGCGCTGGATGTTGTCGAAGCCGTTGCGGAAGCGCGCCGTCCAGTTCTCCCACGTCGGCCCCGCCGAGTGCGGCGTCAGGGTGACGTTGGGCAGCGCGAACAGCGGGTGGTCGGGTTTGGGCGGCTCCTCCACCATCACGTCGAGGCCGGCGCCGGCGATCCGGTTGGACTTCAGCGTGTCGTGGAGCGCCGCCTCGTCGATGACCGGGCCCCGGCAGGTGTTGACGATGATCGCCTCCCGCTTCATGAGGCCCAGCTCGCGGGCGCCGATCATGCCGCGCGTGCTGTCGTCGAGGGGCACGTGCAGGCTCACGATGTCGGAGGTCCGGAGCAGCTCGTCCAGCAGCACGAATCGCACGCCCAGCGCGTCCTCGGCGTCCTCGGTCAGCCGGCGGATGTCGTAGTACTGCACCGTCGTATCGAACGCCGCCGCCCGCCGCGCCACCTTCTTGCCGATATTGCCCAGGCCCACGATGCCCAGCCGCCGGTTGGCCATCTCGTAGACGCGCACGTCGGCCGGGTTGCCGACGCGCCACTTGCCGGCCGCCACCGAGTTGTGGAACTGCACGACGCGCTTGAGCACGGCCAGGATCAGCATGATCGTGTGCTCGGCGACCGCGATCGCGTTGGCGCCGCCGTTGTTCGACACCGGCACCTTGGCCTTGCGGGCGGCCTCGACGTCCACGTGGTCGTAGCCGGCGCTCAGCAGCTGCACCAGCTTGAGGTTGGGCGCCGAGCGGAAGAACTCGCCGCCCATGCGGCGGGCCAGCCCCAGGTAGAACTCGGCGTCGCCGGCGGCCTGGATGAAGTCCGGCGTGCCCGGATCGGCCGCCACCAGCTCGAACCCGCTGGGCGTCATGGCCTTGGCCATCGTCATGATCACGTCGGGCTGCGTGGGCGCGAACAGGATCTTCCTCGCCATGGCCGTCACCTCACTGCTGCGCCAGCGGAATGGTCGCCGTCACCACGGGCATCGTGCTGACCACGCGCGTGGTGTGGCCCTGGCCGGTGGTGTCCTCGACCAGCCGCGCGTCGCCGGGACCGAACACGTGCTTGGAGCCGTCGCCCAGCCCGATCTCGAGCTGGCCCTGCAGGATGATGACGAACTGCCGGCGCGGCGCCGGGTGCCAGTCGAGGAACCGGCCGACCGGCCACACGCTGAACGAGACCTGCGTGGCCGGCAGGCCCTTGAGCCAGTCGTCCTTCCTGGCGATGTCGATCGTCTCGATCCGCCCCTGGCCGTCGGGCGCGGTGAAGAGCCGGAACGTTCCCATGAGGTCCTCCCTGT
>DASSLH010000007.1:0-7088 GCA_035689625.1 Candidatus Methylomirabilota bacterium
GGCGACACGCCCTTGAGAGCGCCGACGACCCACGGGATCGCGCGCACGCGCTCGAAGAACGGCAGCACCGCCAGCACCAGCACGAACGAGGGTAGGAAGATCGCCGCTGCGCTCACGATCGCGCCGGCCACGCCGGCCGCCCGGTAGCCGACGAATGCCGCCAGCGTGATGATCGGCCCCGGCGTGAGCTGACCGAGCGCCAGGCCG
The DNA here is from genome assembly GCA_035689625.1 of Candidatus Methylomirabilota bacterium. Classification (GTDB taxonomy): domain Bacteria; phylum Methylomirabilota; class Methylomirabilia; order Rokubacteriales; family CSP1-6; genus AR5. The sequence goes on from DASSLH010000007.1 coordinate 208, forward strand.
TCGAGGAACTCCTGGGCGCTGAGCCAGCGGAACTGCGCGACCACCTGCTCCTGCACGAAGGCCAGGATCGCGAAGCCGCCACCGTAGGTGAACGCGCCGACCTTGACGAAGAACACCGCCAGCCGCCACAGCTCCGGCGGTGGCGGCGCCGACGGCACCGCTACCGGCGCACTGCCGCCGACCGCGACGAAGAAGCGCACGCCGAAGACCGCGACGATCAGGAGCGCCGCGGCGATCCCCCGGCGGCGCGAGGCGTAGAGGGCCACGCCGACGGCGCCCGCCAGGAACATCGTGGGCACCACGCCGAATGGCGTGAGGCCGACGACCAGCGCGGCGGCCACCGCGATCACGGCCTGACCGGCGTGCTTGATCGCCGAGCGCCCGAGGCGGTAGACGGCGACGGCGAACAGCGCGAGCACGACGGGGCTGACGCCGTAGAACACGCCACGCAGCGCCGGCAGCGCGCCGTAGCGCGCGTAGAGGAGCGTGAGGGCCAGCATGATGACGAAGCCCGGCAGCATGAAGCCGAGCCCGCCCAGCACGCCGCCGAGCCAGCCCGCCCGTGCGTAGCCGAGCACGATGCTGAGCTGGGCCGTCATCGGCCCCGGCAGGAAATTCACGAGCGCCAGGCCCTCGACGAAGCGCTCGCGCGTCACCCAGCAGCGCTTGCCCTCGAGCTCGGCCTGCATGATGCCCATCATCGCGGGGCCGCCATAGCTGATGGCGCCGAGCTTGAGGAAGACGCGCGCGACCTCCCAGGCCGCGCTCACGGCGCGGCCGTGCCGGTCACCTGCAGGTCGGCGAACTCGGTCACCGAGTCGGCCTTGGTCCACAGCCCGATGAAGCCCTGGGTGAAGGTGGTGTCGTTGTGGTCGAGCTCGTGCTTGCCGTCCAGCCACGCCTGGATGCGCGAGCGCTCGGCGGTCACCCGCAGCGTGTGCCACTCGCCCAGCTTCGGCTCCCTCACGCGGGCCGAGGCGAGCGTGCGCCGGGCGCCCTTGATGACCGTGTAGAGCCGGAAGTTGTTCTCCAGCGCGTTGGCGCGCACGACGTAGTAGTTCAGGCCGTCCTTCGCGCGCAGGATGATGCCGCCGCTGGCGTCCTCCTTGCCGGAGATCGGCCGGAAGCGGACGCTCACGTCCACGTCGGTGAACGCCGCCTCCTCGAGCAGCGCCACCGCCCACGGCTGGGTCTCCTTCGTCTGCGCCAGCACGGAGCGGCCGCCGGACTCGCGCCGCCCCCACTGGCCGGCCACGAACGTCCAGCGCGGGTTGTCCCTCGCGAAGTCGTCCCGCACGGTGACGGCGCTCCCGGCAGGGACCGCCGGGCGGGGCGCGGAGAGCGCGAAGGCGGCGAGCGCGAGCAGAACGAGACCGAGGCGGGCCGGCGAGCGCGTCATGGGCGCCTCCCTAAGTAACATTTGCTACACACCGTAACACGGGGTTCAAGGCGGCGGCGCGCTTGACGGCGGGCGACCGCGGCCGGAAGATGGCGCGCGCATGTCTCGCGCTCGCCTGCCCTTCTTCTACGGCTGGGTCATCATCGGCGTCGCGTTCGTCACCATGGGCGTCGGCGTCAACGCGCGGACGGCGTTCTCGCTGCTGTTCCCGCCGATCCTGGCCGAGTTCGGCTGGGAGCGCGGCGTCACCGCCGGCGCCTTCTCGTTCGGCTTCCTCGTCTCCGCGGTGCTGAGCCCGTCGCTCGGCCGGCTGGTGGACCGGCGCGGCCCGCGCGTCGTGATGGAGACGGGCGCCGTGCTCGTCGCCGCCGGGCTGCTGCTGGCGCCGCTGGTGCAGCGGCCCTGGCACCTCTACGCGACGCTCGGCGTCCTCGTCGGCGGTGGCAGCGTGTGCCTGTCCTACACCGGGCAGTCCTTCTACCTGCCGAACTGGTTCGTGCGCCGCCGCGGCCTGGCGCTGAGCGTCGCGTTCGCGGGCGTCGGCGTCGGCTCGATCATCCTGCTGCCGTGGATGCAGAGCCTGATCGTGCGCAGCGGCTGGCGGACGGCCTGCTGGACGATGGCCGCCGTCGCGCTGGTGCTCCTGGTGCCGCTCAACCTCCTGGTGAAGCGGCGGCCGGAGGACCTCGGCCTGCACCCCGACGGCGACGAGGCGACAACCGGCGGGCCGGCGGCGGCGCGGCCCAGCAACGTCGTGGACGCCGCGTGGGCGGCCGTGGACTGGACGCTGGCGCGCGCCCTGCGCACCGCGCGCTTCTGGTGGATCGCGATCGGCTACTTCTGCGGCCTCTACGCCTGGTACGCGGTGCAGGTGCACCAGACGAAGTACCTGGTGGAGATCGGCTTCGCGCCGGCGCACGCGGCGTGGGCGCTCGGGTTCGTGAGCCTGGCCGGCATCCCCGGGCAGATCGCGCTCGGCCACATCTCCGACCGGATCGGCCGCGAGTGGGTGTGGACGGTCGGCAGCCTGGGCTTCGTCGTCTGCTACATCGCGCTGCTGCTGCTGCGCGACGGCCCGGCGCCGCCGCTGCTCTACCTGATGGTCCTGGCCCAGGGCATGCTCGGTTACGGGCTCACGTCGGTGATCGCCGCGATCCCGGCGGAGATCTTCCAGGGCCGTCACTACGGGACGATCTTCGGCACGCTGATGCTGGCCGCCATCGCCGGCGGCGCCGTCGGGCCGTGGCTGACCGGCGTGAGCCACGACGCCACCGGCAACTACACGATCGCCTGGTGGATCGCCATCGGCTGCAGCGTGCTCTCCGGCGCCGCCATCTGGCTGGCGGCGCCGCGCCACGTCCGCGTCGTCGCCGGCCGCGTGCGCGCGCGGACCGCCGAGCTGGGCTAGACTGCACCCCCATCGAGCAGGACCGCGCATGCATCGTCCCGTCGCCGTCGCCACCGGTCCACTTCGCCGACAATTTCCAGCACCGCCGCGTCCCCACGATGAACACGAGCAAGGAGCAGACGCTGGCGTCCATGGAGCGCCTCGACAGGACGGTGACCGCGGAGAAGGCGACGCTGTGGATCAACCACGACGCCCCCCAGAGCGCGACGCTCCGCTACGCGCCGGCGTACTACGAGTAGAACCGCACGACGGCCGCCGTCGGGATGGCGTGCCGGCAGGCGGCGGCGGGGTCCAGACGACCACGATCGACGCGCTCGTATCCGTCACGCCATCCCGGCGAAGCCACGCACCACCCGCATCGCCGGCGTGCCACTGCACCGCCCGTACCGGCGCGGCGGGCCGGTCAGCGCAGCGCCTGGCGGAGCGCGGCGGCGATGAGCGAGACGGCGCGGTTGCCGGTGTCGATCAGCTTGCCCATCGGCGTGAAGCCGTGGAGCATGCCGCCGAAGCAGACGTAGTCGGCGAGGACGTCGGCCTCGCGCAGCCGCTCGGCGTAGGCAGCGCCCTCGTCGCGCAGCGGATCGTAGCCGGCGGTGACGATGAGGGCAGGCGCCACGCCCCGCAGCGAGGGCGCCAGCAGCGGCGAGGCGCGCCAGTCGCGGGCGTCGGCGGGCTTGCCGAGATAGTGGGCCTTGAACCAGCGCATGCCGGTGCGCGTGAGCATGTAGCCGTCGGCGAACTGCTCGTAGGAGCGGGTCTCGGCCGAGAGATCGGTCACCGGGTACTGCAGCACCTGCAGCGCGATGGCCGGTCCGCCCGCGTCGCGCGCCAGCAGCGCGACGACAGCGGCGAGATTGCCGCCGGCGCTGTCGCCGCCGACGGCCAGCCGCGTGGGATCGATCGCCAGCTGGGTGGCGTGCGAGGCGATCCACCGCGTCGCCGCCCAGGCGTCGTCGGCGGCGGCCGGGAACTTGTGCTCCGGCGCCAGCCGGTAGTCCACCGCGATCACGCTGATGCCCGCCTCGGCCGTCAGCTGCCGGCAGAGCACGTCGTGGGTGTCGAGGTCACCGATGACCCAGCCGCCGCCGTGGAAGTAGACGAAGACCGGCAGCGCGGTCGTGTCGGCGACGCCCTTGGGCCGGTAGAGCCGCAGCGGGATGACGCCGGCCGGGCCCTCGGCCGGCAGGTTGCGCACGGCGCCGATCTCCGGCGGTGCCGGCGTCGAGGCCGGCCGCGTCTCGCGGAAGAGCTGGCGCGCCTCCTTCGGCGACAGCGTGTCGTAGGCCGGCCGGCCGGACTTGACGATCAGGTCGAGCACGAACTGGCACTGCGGATCAAGCGCCATGCGCGAGCACCTCCGCGGCGGCCCTGGCGACCACCGTGCCCTTGAAGAAGTCGGGATTCACCTCGCCCCAGAAGCGGACGGCGTTGGCGAACATGAAGTCGCGGAAATCGGCGCCGCTGAGCAGCCCGTGCTCGACCAGCTCGTACGCCTCCGGCACGACGGCCGCCATGTCCGGCACGTCGAAGTGGCCGATGTCCGAGCTGAACAGCGCGTTGAGGCGCGCGCCCATCGGGTTGGCGGCGCGGTTGAACGCCCAGCCGTTGACCGGATCGTCGGCCTCGCAGCCGAAGTAGAAGCGCGGGACGAAGCGGTCGCGGATGTCCTCCCGGCGGGCGATCGCACAGCGGAAGTAGTCGTCGAGGTCCTCGAGGCCGCCGGTCAGCGTCGAGTTCGAGTCGCCCTCCAGCCCCTCGCCGCGCGCGACCGCGGTGGCGACGGCGTCGCTGCCGTACTTGCGCGCGAAGTCCAGCAGCCGCGCGCGGTCGAGGTTGGCCGGGTTCGTCTTCTCCAGCGCCTGGCGGTTGCGCTTCTCCCAGTGGCCGATGAGGTCGGCGTAGAGCATGCACGCCCAGCCGACGCCGCCCTCCAGGAACGCGAAGTTCAGGTCGGGGAAGCGCCGGGTGACGCCGCCGAAGAACAGCGCCTTGGCGACGGCATGGCCGGCCGAGGCGAAGTGGCCGATGTGGTTGTAGCAGAAGTTCGACGGCGAGTTGCGCAGGAGGATCGAGCGCCCGCCGTTGTGGAAGCTGGGGGCGACCCGCAGCTCGCGGCACTTCTGCCAGACGGCGTCGTAGTCGTGCTCGCTGTCGATGCCGATCACGTCGTACCACTCGACGAGCTTCGACGCCTCCGGCTGCTCCGCCTCCAGCGCCGGCACGCGGCGGCGCATGAGCCCGCCGACCATCATCACGCGGTAGCCCAGCTGCCGGGAGGCGAACTCCAGCTCCTCGATGGCCTCCTGGGGCGTGTACATGGGGATGATGGCCGCCGGCAGGATGCGGTCGGCGTAGGGACGGAACTGCTCGGCGGTGAACACGTTGTAGGCGCGGCAGATGGCGCGGCGCAGCCGCGTGTCCTGCATGCGGTGATAGCCGAGCCCGGCCGTCGGATAGACGACGCAGAGGTCGATGCCGAGATCGTCCAGCCGCTCGTACATCAGCCGGGGCAGCATCGCCGTCGCCCGGTCGAGCACGTTCTCGCACGGCGAGCCCCAGAAGGCCTCCTGCGCCACGCGGCGCCGGCGGCGCTCGGCCAGCGACAGCTTGAGCGCGCTGGGCACGCGCTGGCTGGCGAGGTCGAGCGCCTCGACGGCGTCGGCGCCGCCGATGCGCCTGAACTCCTCGCGCATGACCGGCGCGTACTCCAGCCAGTGGCCGTCGGCGTCGATGACCGGGTGGGACAGGCGCGCGCGGAGGGTGCGGGCGTCGTGAGCGCCGTGATCACTCATGGCGAGCCTCCAGGGGCTGCGGATTCGGTCGGGTCAGGCCTGCAGGTGCATCCAGGCGGCGCCGCAGCCGGTCAGCCACTCCTTGACCGGCTCGTAGGCGAGCACCTCGCCCTTGACGCCCGGCACGGCGCCGAGCACGGCGATCCAGTTGCGGATCTCCTGGCCGCCGTTGCCGCCGTCGTGCTCGATCTGCTCGAAGGTCAGCTCGGCCAGCGCCTCGCCGCGGCCGTCGCGCACCTGGTCGAGCACCCAGTGATCCCACTCGGGATTGATGTGGCCGGTGTTGGGCACGCCGATCCAGTGCGAGATGCCGCCGCTGGCGAGCAGGGCCACACGCTCGCCGGCCGGGCGCGCGTCGACGAAGCGCCGCACGAAGGCGCCGAGCTGCCACGAGCGCCGCGGCGGGGGCAGCGGCGGCGCCACGCAGTTGGTCAGCACCGGCACGATCGGCAGCGTGCCCTCCGGCATCAGGAAGTGCGCGGGCACCGAGACGTCGTCCCAGAACTCGAGCTCGTGGCTCACCGCCAGGTCGAAGCCGGCGTCGAGGCCGGCCTTCAGCAGCGCCTTGCCGAACTCGACGTGGCCGGGCAGCTGGCGGGCGGGCATCTTGAGGAAGTCGGCGGCGCCCCGCGGCGCCCAGTGCGCGCCGCCCACGCCCACGCAGAACGCCGGCAGGTTGTCGTAGAAGAAGTTCTGCACGTGGTCGTTGACGAACATCACGACGACGTCGGGGCGGGCGGCGGCCAGCCGCGTGCGCATCTCCTGCAGCCCCGCCAGGAAGCGCGGCCGCTGGACCGGCGCGGCGGCCGGCGTGGCCGTCATGTTCGGCGCGTGCGACGTCATCGCGGCGGCGACGATCGCGGCCATCGCTCAGAGCGCGTACTTGCGGCGGAACACGCGGCGGATCAGGTAGGGATTGGCGCCCAGCCGGAACAGCGCGTCGAGGTCGCCGGCCGCCAGCGCGGCGCGCTCCTCGGGCGTGAGGTCGTAGCCGCCGACCTCGTCGGCGCCGATGGCGTCGGTCATCTTGTGCTCGCGCGCCTTGGCGTAAAGGACCTGGTTCAGGGCGTAGTCGCTCATGCGCGCCTCCCTGCGCAGGCCAGTATAGTACGGGAGGCCAAACCGCCCCGGGCATGGCAGGCTGACGGCATGCGAACGGTCACGATCGCGCCGACGTTCGAGGGCTGGCAGGCCGCCGCCCGCGCGCTGCTGCGTGACGGCGTGCCGCCGGGCGAGATCGCCTGGCGCGAGGCGGCCGACGCGCCGCCGGCCGACGCCCTGC
>DASSLH010000008.1:0-4359 GCA_035689625.1 Candidatus Methylomirabilota bacterium
AGCCCCAGCCCCGCGCGCGCGTCGGCCGACTCGGGCTGGGCGCGCAGCGCCTCGCGGAAGGCGGCGGCAGCCGCCGCCATCTCACCGCGGCCGAGGTCGGCGCGGCCGCGCTCGAGGGGCGACGGTGCAGCGACGGGCGCCGGAACGCTCGCGGGCACGGGCGGCGGCGCCGGCGCGGCCGTCGCGCATCCGGCGACGACGAGCGCGAGCGCGACGAGAATGGGCGAGCGCGACATCGATGTAGATATTACGATGACGCCGCACGACTCTTGTGGTCTTCCGGCGTCGCGCCATGTAGGCTTCCGCTTCGAAGATGACACCCGAGCTGCTCGACTCCCACCGCAAATTCCTCGAGGCTGCGCCCGACGCGATGCTGATCGTCAGTCGCGGCGGCCGCATCACGCTGGCCAACACGCAGGCCGAGGTCCTCTTCGGCTACGCGCGCGAGGAGCTGGTAGGCGAGCGCATCGAGAAGCTCGTGCCGGAGCGCTACCGTCCGGAGCACCTGCGCCAGCGCGGGGCCTACGTCGCGCAGCCCACCGTGCGGCCCATGGGCGCCGGCCGCGAGCTGTTCGGCCAGCGCAAGGACGGCACCCAGGTGCCGGTCGAGATCAGCCTCAGCCCGATGACGATCGCCGGCGAGACGTTCACGGTGGCGGCCGTCCGCGACATCACCGCCCGACAGCACGGCGAGCAGGCGCTGCGCGAGCGCGAGCTGCAGCTGCGCAACCTCGGCGACAATCTGCCGGACGGCGCCATCTACCAGGTCGTGCGCCGTGTCGACGGCTCGAACTACTTCACGTACATGAGCACGGGGCTGGCGTCGAAGTTCGGCATCCGGACCGAGGACGCGCTGCACGATGCCGACCGCGTCTACGCCCTGCTGCTGCCCCAGGACCGCGAGCGGCTGCGGGCGGCCGCCGACGAGTCCATCCGGACCGGCGAGCCGTTCGACGTCGAGTGCCGCCTGCGCGCGGGCGACGGGACCGCGCGCTGGCTGAACCTGCGAGGCCGGCCGCAGCGGCTGCCGGACGGCTCCACGCGCTGGGACGCGATCGCGCTGGACGTCACGCACCGCAAGCAGGCGGAGGCCAAGTTCCGCAGCCTGCTCGAGTTCGCGCCCGACGCCATCGTCATCGTGGACGGCCGCGGGCGCATCGTGCTGGTCAACGCGCAGACGGAGCGGCTGTTCGGCTACAAGCGCGACGAGCTGCTCGGCCAGCCGGTGGAGAGGCTGGTTCCCGAGCGCGCGCGCGGCCAGCACGACCGGCACCGCGAGCGCTTCTTCGCCGCGCCCGGCGTGCGGCCGATGGGCGCCGGGCTCGAGCTGCACGGGCGGCGCAAGGACGGCAGCGAGTTCCCCGTCGAGATCAGCCTCAGCCCGCTGGAGACCGAGGAGGGCACGCTCGTCGCCAGCGCCATCCGCGACATCTCCGAGCGCAAGCAGGCCGAGGCCGAGCGGCTGGACCTCATCCGCGAGCAGGCGGCCCGGGCCGAGGCCGAGGCGGCCAACCGGATGAAGGACGAGTTCCTGATCGTCCTCTCGCACGAGCTGCGCACGCCGCTGAACGCGATCCTGGGCTGGACCCGGCTGCTGCGCGACCGCCGGCTGCCGCCCGAGAAGCGCGAGAACGCGCTGGACGTGATCGAGCGCAACACCCGCACGCAGGTGCAGCTCATCGAGGACCTGCTCGACGTCTCGCGCATCGTGAGCGGCAAGCTGCAGATCGAGATGCGCACGGTGGATCTCGTGCGCACGGTGGACGCAGCCCTCGACGTCATCCGGCCGGCGGCCACCGCCAAGGGCGTCCGGCTGGAGGCGCGGCTGGAGCCGATGAGCGGGCCGGTGCTGGGCGATCCCGACCGGCTGCAGCAGGTCGTCTGGAATCTCCTGTCGAACGCCGTGAAGTTCACGCCGGCCGGCGGCGCGGTGAGCGTGCGGCTGCAGCGGGTGGCCAACCGCGCCGAGGTGATCGTGACCGACAGCGGCAAGGGCATCGCGCCGGAATTCCTGCCGCACGTGTTCGACCGCTTCCGCCAGGCCGACAGCACCACGACGCGCGCCCACGGCGGCCTCGGCCTGGGCCTCTCCATCGTCCATCACCTGGTCGAGCTGCACGGCGGCACGGTGAGCGCCGACAGCGCCGGCGAGGGCCGCGGCGCCACGTTCACCGTGCGGTTGCCGCTGCAGACCGATCCCTACCAGGTGGGGGCGGAGCCGGCGGGCGCGCGGCCGCTGCAGTCGCTGGCCGGCGTGCGCGTGCTCGTCGTGGACGACCAGCCCGACGAGCGGCAGCTCTTCGCCGTCGTCCTCGAGGAATACGACGCCAGCGTGCAGACCGCCGGCTCGCTGGGCGAGGCCCTCAAGACGCTGGCCGGCTGGCGGCCCGACGTGCTGGTCACCGACATCGCGATGCCGGACCAGGACGGCTACGAGCTGCTGCGCGCCGTGCGCGCGCTCGGGCCCCAGCACGGCGGTGACGTGCCGGCGGTCGCCGTCACCGCCCACGCGCGCGTCGAGGACCGCGATCGGGCGCTCGCCGCCGGCTTCCAGCTGTACGTGTCCAAGCCGATCGAGCCCGATCGGCTGGTCGAGCTGGTCGCCCGCCTCAGCGGCCGGGCGACCTGAGGCTCACGCCCGTGCGAAGTGCGGCATCACCTCGCGCGCGAACAGCTCCTGCGAGCGGCGGGCGACGTCGTGCGGCAGGTTGCCGTACATGAAGCGGCCCACGAAGTAGTTGCACCCGCTGGTGGCCAGGTGCCGCTCGACCTCGGCCCGCACGGTGGCCGGCGCGCCGACGATCGCCACGTCGTTCTCCAGCGCGCGCTCCAGCGTCTCCGAGAAGCGCAGCGGGATCGAGTTGAACGTGCGCCACAGGCTGGTGAGGCTCTCGTACCAGCGCTGGTAGGCGGGCCGCGCCAGCTTCATCGCCTCGGCGTCGGTGTCGGCGACCAGCACGTGGCGCTGGGCGCCGACCAGCAGCGTGTCGGCGCGGCCGCCGGCGGCCTCGCGGTAGCGCTCGACGACCTGCTTGAGCGGCGTGCTGCCGAGCGTGCTCACGATGTTGACACCCCGGCGGGCGGCGTCGGCGGCGCCGTCGGGACGCACGACGCCCTGCCAGAGCGGCGGGTGCGGCCGCTGCACGGGCTCGAGCTCCATCGGCACGCCGCGGTAGCGGTAGTGCCGGCCCTCGTACGTGAGCCGGCCGCCGCGCAGGCCGGCCAGGATGATCTCCAGCGCCTCGTCGTACATCGCCTGCGCGTCCAGGAAGTTGATGCCGCAGTACGCCAGCTCGTAGGGCACGATGCCGCGCCCGACGCCCAGCTCGAAGCGGCCGCCGCTGAGCTGGTCGAGCATGCAGATCTCCTCGATCAGCCGCAGCGGCGGGTAGAGCGGCAGCAGGTAGACGAGCGGGCCGAAGCGCAGCCGGCGCGTGCGCTGGGCGACGGCGGCCAGGAAGATCCCGGGCGAGGGCGCCATCCCCAGGCGCGTGGCGTGATGCTCGGCGACGTGGTACGTGCGGAAGCCGGCGGCGTCGGCGGCCTCGACGAGCTGCAGGCGCTGGGCGAACAGCGTGGCGAGCGGCTCGTCGCCGCGATCGACGTGGTCGAAGATGCCGAACGCCACCGCCATGGCGCCGGGATTGTAGTCTTCGGCGCGAGAGCCGGTCAACCGACCGACCGTCTCGTTCGTCAATAGGAGCGGGAACGACCATCGGACCCCCATCGCCCGTGGACGGCTGGCCGGGATACGAGGGCCTCGCGGACGCCCACTATGGACGCCTGCGGCGGCTGGGCGAGCTGCTGCTCGGGGACCGGCACGAAGCCGAGGAGGTTGTGCAAGACGTGTTCATGAAAGCCTGGGTGGGCGCCAACGGCGCGGCGGCCCCGGACGACTGGGCGGCCTGGCTCACGCGGGTGACGATCAACGCCTGCCGCGATCGCCGGCGCGCCGGCTGGTGGCTGCGCTTCCGCCGGGCGAGCGAGCCCGTCGAGTCGCTGCCGCTGCGCGTGCAGGAGCCAAGCCCCGCCGACCTCGCGCTGAGCGAGGAGACGCAGCGGCGCGTCTGGCGCGCCTTCCGCACGCTGCCGGCGCGCCAGCGCGAGGTCGTGGTCCTGCGCTACGTCGAGGAGCTGCCGACCGCCGCCGTGGCCGCCACCCTCGGCGTGAGCGAGGGCAGCGTCAAGCGCCACCTCTTCCGCGCGATCCGGCGCCTGCGCGCGGCGCTCGGCGGCCGCCCGTGAGCCGCTGCCTGTCCGCCGACGCGCTGGCACGGGCCGCGGCCGAGCTGGCGACCGACGACGAGCGCGCCCACCTGGCCACCTGTCAGGTGTGCGGCGCGCGCCGCGAGCGCCTGG
>DASSLH010000009.1:0-6873 GCA_035689625.1 Candidatus Methylomirabilota bacterium
GATGCGATCGGCCAGGCGCCCGGCCACCGGCGCCGCGAGCGTCGTGCCCAGCGGGGTGCGCGTGAACAGCACGCCGGCGGCCACGGCGCCGAGGCCGCGGGCACCGATGAGGTAGAAGGGCACCAGCAGCCCGATGGCGAAGATGCCGGCGTTGGCGACGAACGCCAGCGCGCCCGGCACCAGCACCGCCGCCCGCGCGAGGACCGGCGGCGCCAGCAGGCGCGCCGGCGCCGGCCCCGCCGCGGCGCGAGCGGCGAGCAGCACCCACGCCAGCACGAGCAGCGCGACCGGCAGCCGTACGAGGAAGACCGAGCGCCAGCCGAGCGCGCCGACGAGCACGCCGGCCGCCAGCGGTCCCACGCTGAGCCCCAGCCCGATGGCGGCGTTCAGGAAGCCGAGCGCCCGGCCGCGCTGCGGCGGCGGCACCGCGAGCGTGACGAGGCCCGGCGCGGTGCCGTACACGCAGCCGCCGCCCACGCCCTGCACCACCCGCGCGAGCAGCAGCCAGCCGAACGTCGGCGCCGCGCCGGCCAGCACGAAGGCCGCCGCGCTCAGCGCCAGCCCGGCGGCGAACACGCGTGCGTGGCCGACCCGGTCGCCGAGGGCGCCGCCGGCGAACGACGTCAGCGCGTAGCAGAAGACGTAGCAGATGATGATCCAGCGCACGCGCTCGGGCGGGATGGTGAAGGCGGCTGCCATCGCCGGGAAGGCGACGTTGACGGTGGAATCGAGCGAGACGACGAAGGCGCCGGCCGCCGCGATCCACCGGGTCACCGGTGTATGATGACACGGTCGCCATGCCGCTCGAGCCGGGGACCACCCACGAGATCACCAGCACCGTCACGCCGGACCTGACCGCCGACGCCATGGGCAACCGCGGCGTCATGGTGCTGGCCACCCCGCACGTGGTCGGCCTGCTCGAGCACGCCGCCGCCGGCATGATCTTCCCCACGCTGCCGCCCGGGGCCTCCACCGTGGGCACGATGATCGAGATGCGCCACCTGGCCGCCACGCCGGTCGGCATGGCGGTGCGCGCCAAGGCCACGCTGCTGGAGACCGACGGCACGCGCTTCCTGTTCCAGGTGGAGGCGTGGGACGCCCGGGAGAAGATCGCCGAGGGACGGCACGAGCGGTTCGTCGTCCCCAACCTCGCCAGGTTCCTCGAGCGCGCGATGAAGAAAGGCCAGGCCTGATGCCGATCCAGCTCAACAAGGGACTCATCGGCCGCGAGTTCCCGCCGTTCGTCGTCACGATCGAGCGCGGCAAGATCAAGGACTTCGCCCGCGCCATCGGCGACCCGAACCCCTTCTATCTCGACGACCGCGTCGGGCAGGCCTCCGAGTTCGGCGACGTCATCGCGCCGCCGACCTTCATGACGACGTTCCGCGAGGCCGGCGGCGACAACGCCGAGTTCCTGCGCGAGCTGGGCACCGACATCTCGCGCCTGCTCCACGGCGAGCAGGAGTTCGAGCTGCACCGGCCGCTGCGCCCGGGCGACACGCTGCTCTGCCGCTCGCGCATCGTGGACATCTACGAGAAGACCGGCCGCAGCGGGCCGATGGGGTTCGTCGTGCGCGAGACCGCCGCCACCGATCAGAGCGGCGAGATCGTCGGCACCATGCGGCACATCACGGTGGTGCGGCTGTGAAGTACGCGCGCGTGTACGCCGAGGACGTGAAGGTCGGCGACGAGCTGCCGGCCCTGGTCAAGGGCCCGATCCAGCAGATCCAGCTCACGCGCTACGCCGGCGCCTCCGGCGACTTCAACCCGATCCACCAGGACCACGAGTTCGCCAGGGCCGCCGGCATGGGCGACGTCTTCGCCCATGGGATGCTCTCGATGGGCTTCGTGGCGCAGGCGGTGACCGACTGGGCTGGCGCCGGCCGCGTGCGCAAGATCGGCGTGCGGTTCGCGGCGATCGTGCGATTGAAGGACGTCATCACCTGCCGCGGCCGCGTGCTGGCCACGTCGAGCAAGGACGACGAGCACCTGGTCGAGGTCGAGATCTGGGCCGAGAATCAGAAGGGCGAGAAGGTCGTCACCGGCAAGGCGACCGTCGCTCTCCCCTCGCGCGCCTGAGCGTCTAGCTAGCCCGCCGGCATCGTGCCGCGGGCGGCCACCCACTCGCGCAGCGCCTCGCGCGTGGAGGGAAACGCCAGCGTGTCCCACGGGATCTCCTCGGACGTGAGCCACTCGAGGCGATCGTTCTCCGCGCACGGCGTGAGCGTGCCGCCCATGACGCGCGCGGTGTAGACGATGATCACCGGCGAGCCGGGGTACGAGTAGACGTTCAAGAGTCCCGTGAGATCCACCCGCAGGCCCGTCTCCTCCAGCGTCTCCCGCACGGCGGCGTCGCTCACGCTCTCGCCGAAGTCCACGAACCCGCCGGGGAACGTCCACAGCCCGTAGCCCGGGTGGATCGAGCGGCGCGTGAGCAGGATGCGTCCGTCGTCCTCGGGGATGGTGCCGGCGACGACCTTGGGATTGAGGTAGAAGACGAAGCCGCACGCGGGGCACACCGCCTGCTCGCGCAGGTCCGGCGGCACCGGCGCGCGGCCCAGGGCGCTGGCGCACAGCGGACAGAAGCGCAACGTGGTGGGCGAGAGGATGCGGTGGCCGTGATCGTCGCTCACACCGTGCAGTCTAAACCATCGGCCTGTCTTGACACCTTCGCGCGCCCGGTGCTACAACGCGGGTGCTTCGCGTCGTGCCGCTCCCTCGAGCCAGGAGGAGTCACATGCGTCGTCGCCTCGTCGCCACCACCGCCGCCGTCCTCGTCGCCCTCGCCGGGCTGGCCGCCGTCACCTGGGGCCAGGCGCCGGCGGGCGAGTACAAGATCGGCGTGCTGGAGCCGCTGACCGGACCGCTGGCCTTCGAGGGCAAGCGCCATCTCGAGGGCTACGAGGTCATGCGCGACCTCATCAACGAGCACCACGGCGGCATCATGGGCAGGAAGCTCGTGTTCGCCGTCGGCGACGCGACCGATCCGACCGCGGCGGCCAGCGAGGCGAACCGTCTGATCACGCGCGAGGGTGTCAAGATCATCACCGGCACCTACTCGTCCACGCTGTGCGGCGCCGCCAGCGAGGCGGCCGCCCGCCAGAACGTCATCTACTGGGAGACCTCCTGCGTGGACCCGCGCTTCGCGCAGCGCGGCCTCAAGACCGTCTTCCGCACCGAGATCGACGGCACCGGCTTCGGCTGGTACAACGTCGAGTTCATCGCCAAGCACCTGGCCCCGCGCTTCAACATGAAGCCCAACCAGCTCAAGATCGCGTTCCTGTCCGAGGACTCGTCCTACGGCCAGGGCGTGACCGAGGCCGCCCGGCGGCGGGCCAAGCAGGAGTTCGGCATGCAGGAGGTGGCGGCCGAGTACTACGCCTTCGCCTCCACCAACGACTTCACGCCGATCATCGTCAAGCTCAAGCAGCTCAACCCCGACGTGGTGCACCACATCGCCCGCGGCAACGACGCGGTCCTCTTCTGGCGGCAGTCGCGCGAGCAGAACTTCCAGTTCAAGGCGCTCGTGCACGCCGGCGCCACCGGCTACGGCTCGCCCGACTTCGGCAAGGCGCTCGGCGCCGACGGCAACGGGCCGTTCGTGCTGGCCGAGCCCGGTCCCGGCTTCAAGGTCGAGGGCCTCAAGCCCGACGCCCAGAGGCTCGAGCGCGAGTTCACCGAGGCCATCAAGAAGCGCACCGGCACCGAGCCCTACGCCAGCCACCGGCTGGCCGGGCCGGGCCTCTGGCTGCTCAAGCTCGTGCTCGACAATGCCAAGTCGGACGACCTGGACAAGTTCCGCAGCGCCGTCATGTCCATGGACCTGCCGGTCGGCTCCTCGATCAACGGCTGGGGCGTGAAGTTCGCCGAGAACGGGCAGAACGCCAACGAGCGCGTGCAGCACTACATGCTGCAGTGGCAGGGCGGCCAGATGCTGACGGTGTGGCCGGAGGAGTTCACGACGTTCCGGGCGAAGTGGATTCCGCTCGGCGCCTGGGACGCGCGCAAATAGTCGGCGTCCTCGCGCAGCTGGCCGTCTCCACCGTCCTGCTGGGCGGCATCTACGCCCTCATCGCGGTGGGCCTCACGCTGATCTTCGGGATCATGCGGGTGGTGAACTTCGCCCACGGCGAGTACCTCATGCTCGGCATGTACCTCGCCTTCTGGGCGTTCACGCTGTGGGGGCTCGACCCCTACGTCGTGCTGCTGCCGGCGGTGCCGATCTTCTTCGGGATCGGCCTGCTCACCTATCTGCTCGTCATGAAGGGCGTGATCCACGCCTCCCACAACGTGCAGATCTTCACCACCGTCGGCCTGTCCACCGCCCTGCAGAACGTGGCGCTGGTGGCCTGGACGGGCGACTTCCGCTTCGTGCGGCCCTGGCACTCGTCCAAGGTCCTGGGCCTGCTGGGCACCGCGTTCAACCTTTCCCAGATCGTGGCCTTCGCCATCGCGGTCACGCTGACGGTCGCGCTGTTCGCGTTCATGAAGTGGACGCACACCGGCCGGGTCATGCGCGCGACGGCCCAGGACCGCGACGCCGCCACGCTGATGGGCATCGACACCGACCGCGTGTACCGCATCACGTTCGCGCTGGGCATCGCGGCCGTCGGCGTGGCCGGCGTGCTGGTCTCGCCGCTGTACAGCGTCTACCCGACCGCCGGGCTGCAGTTCGTGCTGCTGGCCTACGTCGTGGTGGTGCTGGGCGGCCTCGGCGACATGGTCGGCGCGCTCCTCGGCAGCGTGATCGTGGCCGGCGTGGAGGTCGTCGGCTCGTACTTCATCGGCAGCGCCTGGAAGGAGATCCTCTACTTCATGCTCTTCATCGGCGTGCTCGTCTTCCGCCCGGCCGGGCTCTTCGGCCAGCGCGGCGCCGAGAGCCTGGGCGTCTGATGGGCGTGCTGCGCGAGCGGGCGGGCGCCGTGGCGTTCTTCGCGGCGGCCGCGGCGGCGCCGCTGCTCGTGCGCGACAACTTCTTCCTCGACAGCCTGGTGCTGATCCTCATGTGGGGCGCGCTGTCGGCGGCCTGGAACGTGGCGGGCGGCTACGCCGGGCAGGTCTCGATCGGCCACGCCTCGTTCTTCGGCATCGGCGCCTACGCGGCGGCGCTGGTCTCCACTCGCTTCGACCAGTCGCCCTGGATCGGCATGCTGGCCGGCGTCGTCGTCTCCATCGCCGCCGGCGCCGTCATCGGCTACCTCTCCAACCGCCTCAAGGGGCCGTACTTCGCGCTGGCGACGATCGCGTTCTCGCAGGTGCTGCTGATCCTGGCCAGCCGCTGGCGCGGCTTCACGTCGGGCTCCGAGGGCATCCCGGTGCCCTATCGCCCGGGGCTGTGGACGCTCGGCCTCGGCCACTTCGCCTGGGCCTACGTGGCGCTGGCCGTGGCGGTGCTCTTCTACCTCGTCGAGGTCTGGCTGGAGCGCTCGCGCTTCGGCTACCAGCTGGCCGGCGTGCGCGAGGACGAGGACGCCGCCGAGGCGCTGGGCATCGCCAGCCGCCGGCTCAAGGTCGTCGCCGTCACGCTGAGCGCGGCGCTGACCTCGGTCTGCGGCACGCTGTGGGCGCAGTACATCGGCTTCGTGGACCCGTTCTACGTCTTCTCGGTGGACCTCTCGATCCGCTTCGCGCTCAACGCGATCATCGGCGGCCTCGGCTCCGCGCTGGGGCCCTTCCTCGGCTCGCTGCTCATCACCTCGCTGGAGACGGCGCTGCGCGCGCAGTTCTCCGGGGTGAAGACCGGCTTCACGGGCATCTACCTGATCATCTACGGCGTGGTGCTGATCCTGGTCGTGCGCTTCGTGCCCGAGGGGCTCACCGGCCTGGCCGCGCGCCTGCGCGCGCGCGCGGCGCGGGCCTGAGGTGGCGATGCTCGCGCTCGAGCACGTCACCAAGCGCTTCGGCGGCCTCACGGCCGTGCGCGACGTGAGCCTCACCGTCGAGGCCGGCGACCTGCTCGGCATCATCGGGCCCAACGGCGCCGGCAAGACGACGCTGTTCAACGTGATCGCCGGCTACTACCGTCCCGAGGAGGGCCGCGTGCGCTTCGACGGCCAGGACGTGACCGGCCGGCCCGCCCACGCGATCTCGCGCCTGGGGCTCACGCGCACGTTCCAGATCGTCAAGCCCTTCGGCAATCTCTCGGTGCTCGACAACGTGATGATCGGGGCGCTCACGCGCCTGCCGGGCACGCGGGAGGCCCGCGCGGAGGCCGAGCGCGTGATCGGCGTTTGCGGGCTGGCGTCGCACGCGGCGGCCCGCGCGCGGGCGCTGCCGCTGGGACTGCGCAAGCGGCTGGAGGTGGCGCGCGCGCTGGCCACCCGGCCGCGCCTGCTGCTGCTCGACGAGGTCATGGCCGGGCTGAATCCGACCGAGCTGGGCGGCATGATCGACCTCGTGCGCCGGCTGCACGCCGACGGCCTCACGCTGATCGTCATCGAGCACGTCATGGCGGCGATGATGTCGCTGGCCCGGCGCATCGTGATGCTGCACCACGGCGAGCGGCTGGCCGAGGGCACGCCGCGCGAGATCGTCAGCGACCGCCGGGTGATCGACGCCTACCTCGGCGAGGAGTTCGTGCTTGCTGACGCTTGAGGGCATCGACGCCTTCTACGGCGATCTGCAGGCGCTCTACGGCGTCTCCCTCGAGGTCGAGCAGGGCCGCGTGTTCGCGCTGGTGGGCGCCAACGCGGCCGGCAAGTCCACCACCCTGCGCGTCATCTCCGGCCTGCTGCGACCCAAGCGAGGCATTGTGCGCTTCCTGGGTGGGGACATCTCCCGCGTCCCGCCGTACCTGATGGTGGAGCGCGGAGTCAGCCATGTGCCCGAGGGACGGCAGTTGTTTCCGCACATGAGCGTGGAAGAGAACCTGGC
>DASSLH010000010.1:0-4090 GCA_035689625.1 Candidatus Methylomirabilota bacterium
TTCACCTGCGCCAGGTCCACGCCGTGCTGCTCGGCGACCTTGCGCGCCAGCGGCGAGGCCTTCACGGCGGCGGCCGGCGGCGGCGCGACCGCCGCGTGGCGCACCGCCTGCACCGGCGTCTCGGCGGCGGCGCCGGGCGCCTCGCCGGGCGCGAAGATCAGCGCGATCGTCTTGCCGACGGCGATGACGTCGCCGGCCTGCGCGCTGACCTCGCGCAGGATGCCGGCCGCCGGCGCCTCGACCTCGACCGTCACCTTGTCGGTCTCGACCTCGACGATCGGCTCGCCCTTGGCGACGCGGTCGCCGGGCGCCTTGAGCCAGCGCAGGACCTTGCCGGTCTCCTGGGCCAGCTCGAGCGCCGGCATGATGACGGTCGTCGGCATGCTACCGGCTCACGCCTTGCGGCAGAGCGCCCGCGCCGCCTCGAACACGCCCTTGTCGTTCGGCACCGTGAGGTCCTCGAGCACCGGCGAGAACGGCACCGGCACGTCCATGGCGCCGATGCGCTTGACCGGCGCGTCCAGGTGATAGAACGCGCCCTCGGCCACGACGGAGGCGATCTCGGCGGTGACGCCGTAGCGCTCGTAGCCCTCGTCGATCACGATGCACCGCGACGTCTTCTTGGCGGACTCGATCAGCGTGGCCTTGTCGAGCGGCGCCGTCGTGCGGGGGTCGATGACCTCGGCGCTGATGCCGACGTCGTCCAGCATCGTGGCGGCGGCCAGCGCGACGGCCACCATGCTGCTGGTGGCGATCAGCGTGACGTCGCGCCCCGGGCGCTTGATCTCGGCCACGCCGAACGGGATCGTGTAGTCACGCTCCGGCACGGGGCCCTTCACGCGGTACATCATCTTGTCCTCGAAGATGACCACCGGGCTGTCGTCGCGGATCGCCGTCTTCATGAGGCCCTTGGCCTCGTAGGGGCCCGACGGCAGCGCGACCTTGAGCCCGGGGACGTGGCTGACCCAGGCGTGCAGGCTCTGCGAGTGCTGGGCGGCCGAGCGACGGGTCGCGCCCAGCGTGGTGCGGAACACGATCGGCACCTTGATCTTGCCGCCCGACATGTAGTGCGCCTTGGCGGCCTGGTTGACCATCTGGTCCATCGTGAGCGTGATGAAGTCGCCGAACATCACGTCCACGATCGGCCGCATGCCGGTCATCGCGGCGCCCACGCCGATGCCGGCATACCCCGGCTCCGAGATCGGCGTGTCGATGATGCGCTTGGTGCCGAACTCGTCCACCAGTCCCAGCAGCGTCTTGAACGGGTGCCCGGCCTCGGCCACGTCCTCGCCGATGAGGAACACGGTCGGGTCGCGCCGCATCTCCTCGGCGATCGCCTCGCGCACCGCCTCGCCGTAGGTCAGCTCTCGCTCGCTCATACCGCCTCCTCGCAATCCTCGGGGACCGCGCCGGGTATGATAGCGCGCGGAGGAGGCCATGGCACCGATGACTTCAACTGGCCGGATGTCGCGCGTGGTCCCGCTCGTTCTCGCGCTCCTCGTGCTGGCGCCCGCCGCCGGGGCCGGGGCCGGCCCCCAGGTCGGCACGTCGTTCCCGCCCGATTTCCCGGTGATCGTGGACGCCTCGCTCGGCGTGCCCGTCATCGGCTTCGGCGCCGCCGGCCCGGTGCGGCGCACGCCGGTGATCTTCCTGCACGGCAACAACGACACGCCGTTCGCGACCGCCTGCAACCCGTTCGGCTACATCCACAACATGGCCCAGTTCTTCGCCGACAACGGCTACGCGCTGAGCGAGCTGTGGGGGCTCGGCTACCAGGGCGAGCAGTGCGACCTCATCGCCCAGCCGACGAATCGCTCGGGCGGCGCGCACACCACGGTCGCCAACGTTCCCGATCTGAGAAAGTTCGTCGCCGCGGTGCTCGCCT
Organism: Candidatus Methylomirabilota bacterium; assembly: GCA_035689625.1. Taxonomy (GTDB): domain Bacteria; phylum Methylomirabilota; class Methylomirabilia; order Rokubacteriales; family CSP1-6; genus AR5. Next base: position 1,886 of record DASSLH010000010.1, read on the forward strand.
ACACCGGCGCCCGCCAGGTGGACATCGTCGGCCACAGCCTGGGCGTCACCCTGGCGCGGACCTGGCTGCGCACCGACGAGGCCTTCCGCCTCGTGCGCCGCTTCGTGGCGATCGACGGGCCCAACCACGGCATCATCAACTGCTCGCCCTCGCCGGCGAACTTCTACCAGCTGCCCGCCTTCGGTGGCTTCACGCCGGACAGCTCGCTGTGCCTGGAGTACGGCGCCGACGACACGCCGGTGGTGCTGTTCATGAACGACGGCAACCACGAGGCCACGCCGCCCACGCAGTACCTGGTCATCCGCAACGCCGACCGGAGCTTCGTCTACTTCCCGGTGCAGGACGGCGTGTTCCCGCCGGTGCCGGCCCAGGACCGCGAGGGCAGCCCGCACGACTTCTCGCTGAGCGCCCGCATCGAGGGCGCGCGCGAGGTGAATCTCACCGGCCAGGGCGAGTTCGACGCGATCCTCGGCAGCTCGCACCTGGGGATCCTGAACTCGCCGGCCGCCTGGCAGGCCGGCTTCGACTTCCTCACGCAGGTAGGGCCGCGCTGAGCCGGGGCGGGCGCGCTCAGCGCGCCGGATGCACGAGGATCTTCGCGTGGCGCTCGGGCGAGCCGAGCGCCTCGAACGCGGGGGCGACGCCGTCGAGGCCGACGTGGCCGGTGATCAGCAGCCGCGTCGGCAGCGCGCCCTCGGCGATGTGGCGCAGCGTCGCCGCGAACTCCTCCTGCGAGTAGCCCAGCACGAACTGCAGCTGCAGCTCCTTGAGCGTGCCCAGCAGCGGATGGATCGTGTCGGCCTCCATGCACACGCCGACCACGACGACGCGGCTGCCGCGCGGCGCCGCCGCCATCGTGGCGTCCAGCATCCCGGGGACGCCGACGCACTCGAACGCCACGGCGCCGGCGCGCATGCGCGACCACGGCGACGCCTGCGCGGGATCCACGACGTCGTCGGCGCCGAGGGCGGCGGCGAGGTCGCGGCGCAGCGGCGAGAAGTCGGCCGCCACGATCGGGCGGACGCCGGCCAGCCGCAGCGCCGCGATGACCGCCAGGCCCACGGGCCCGCAGCCGATCACCAGGGGCGTCTCCCTCGGCGCCAGCCGGGCCTTGTTCACCGCGTGCACGCCGACGGCCATCGGCTCGGTGAGGGCGGCCTGGTCGGTCGCCAGGCCGTCGGGCACGGGGAGCAGCAGCGCCTCGGTCAGGCGCAGGTACTCACCGTAGCCGCCCGGGTTGTCGTTGGAGTAGCCGATGCTCTCGGGGCCGCTGGCGCGCGCCAGCGTCGGGCGCGAGCACACGCGGGCGCCCACCGGCAGCGTGCGCCGGGTGGCCGGGCCGTGCTCGACGAGCTCGGCGCAGAACTCGTGGCCCATGATCACGTCGCCGCCCGGGTCCATGACGCGCGCGATCCCGGCCCGGCGCTCGGTCTCCACGAACGCCTCGGCGTGGCGGAGCGCGTGCAGGTCGGAGCCGCAGATGCCGCAGGCCAGCGTGCGGGCCAGCACCTCGCCGGGCCCGGGTCGCGGCCGGGGCACGTCGTCCACGACCAGCCGCCGCTGCCGCATCACCACCGCGCGCATGGTGTCCATGGCGCTCCGAGGCTGCGGCAGGCCGGGGCCGCCGTCAAGTGCGGACGGCGCCCTCCTCCAGCGCGGCCAGCTCGAAGGCGGCTGCCATGAGCGCGCGCGTGTAGGCCTGCTCGGGCTGCTCGAAGATGCGCCGCGTCGGCCCCTGCTCGACGATGCGCCCGTCGCGCATGACGAGGATCTCGTCGCTGACCGCGCGCACGACCTTGAGGTCGTGGCTGATGAAGAGATAGGCCAGGCGGTGGCGCGCCTGCAGCTCGCGCAGCAGGTCCACCACCTGCGCCTGCACCGACATGTCGAGCGCCGAGGTCGGCTCGTCGAGCACGACGAAGCGCGGCTTCAGCACCATGGCGCGAGCGATCGCGATACGCTGACGCTGGCCGCCGCTGAACTCATGCGGATAGCGCTGCGCCGCGTCGGCCGGCAGCCCGACCTCCTCGAGCTCGGCGGCGACGCGGCGGTCGCGCTCGGCGCGGCCGATGTGCGGCTCGTGCACGCGCAGACCTTCAGAGACGATATCGCCCACCGGCATGCGCGGCGACAGGCTGCCGAACGGATCCTGGAACACGATCTGCATGCGCGCACGCAGCGGACGCAGCGCGCGCCGCGGCAGCG
>DASSLH010000011.1:0-2046 GCA_035689625.1 Candidatus Methylomirabilota bacterium
TCACGCTGGACCCGGCAAGCGCCGCCCCCGTGCGCGCCCTCTGGCAGCGGCTGGCGACGGCCGGCATCCGCGTCATGGCCGACCTGGGCGTCGATCCGCACGTGAGCCTGGCAGTCTGGGAGGCGCTGGACGTCGAGCGCGCCGCGGCCGCGGTGACCGCGCTCGCCGGCGAGACGGCGCCGGTCGGCGTGACCTTCCCCGAGGTCCGCGCGTTCGGCAACGAGGCCGTCTACCTGTGGCCGGCTCCGTCCCCGCGCCTGGTCGAGCTGCAGGCGCGCGTGCAGGCCCGCCTGGCGCCGCTGGGCGTCGGCGCCTCGGCGCATTACGCTGCCGCCGCCTGGGTGCCGCACTGCACGCTGGCGATGGATCTGGACCTGACCGGCGCGGCCACGGCGCGAGCGCTCGCTGCCGCCGAGCTGGCGCTGCCGCTCGGGGGACGGCTCGAGCGCATGGCCCTCGTGGAGTTCCGGCCGGTCCGCCAGCGGCTCTCGCGGCCGCTCACCGGGCGCTGAGCGCGCGGGCCTCGGCCAGCAGCGCCGCGTGCACCTCCCGCGCGCGAGCCTCGGTGGCGGCGCGGTCGCCGGTGTTGTCGATGACGTAGTCGGCGAGCTTGGCCTTCTCGGCGAGCGGCATCTGGTTGGCGATGCGGCGCTCGATGTCGGCGGCGTCGCCGTCGCGGCCCACGGCGCGCGCGCGCTGGGTCGCGGCGTCGGTGATCACGACCACCAGCCGGTCCCTCGCGCGATGGCCGCCGGACTCGATCAGCACCGGCGCGTCCCAGAACACGAGGCCCGCGTAGCCCTGCGCCTGCAGCTCGGCCAAGCGGGCCAGGAAGCGCTCGCGGATCGCCGGATGCGTGATCCCCTCCAGCGTCTGGCGCCGCGCGGGGGCCGCGAAGACGATCGCGGCCAGGCGCTTGCGGTCCAGCGTGCCGTCGGCGCGCAGCACCTCGCGGCCGAACTCGCGCACGATGGCCGCGAGCGCCGGCTGGCCGGGCTCGACGACCTCGCGGGCGAGGACGTCGGCGTCGAGCACGACGGAGCCGAGCGCGCGGAAGGTCTCCGAGACCGTGCTCTTGCCGGTGGCGATGCCGCCGGTGAGGCCGACCAGCAGGAAGCGGCGGTTCACACCTGCGACCAGTCGAGGCCGGTCTTGACGTCCACGACGACCGGCACCGCCAGCGGCAGCGCCGACTCCATGATCTCGCGCGCCAGCGCGACCATGGCGTCGGCTTCCTCGGGCGGCGACTCGAAGAGCAGCTCGTCGTGCACCTGCAGCAGCATGCGGCTGCGCAGCCCGCGCTCGCGCAGCGCCGCCCGCATGCGCACCATCGCGATCTTGATCATGTCGCTGGCCGTCCCCTGCACCGGCGCGTTCATGGCCATCCGCTCGGCGGCGTTGCGGGCCACCGGGTTGCCGGATCTCAGATCCGGCAGGTAGCGGCGCCGGCCCAGCAGCGTGGTGACGTAGCCGCGCTCGCGGCCCTCGGCCAGCGTGCGGTCGATGAAGGCGCGCACGCGCGGATGGGCGGCGAAGTAGGCGTCGATGTAGCGCTGGGCTTCCTTCTGGTCGATCTTGGTGGCCTGCGAGAGCCCGAACGCCGAGACGCCGTAGAGGATGGCGTAGTTGGCGCTCTTGCCGATCGTGCGCTGCAGCGAGGTCACCGCGGCCGGCTCGACCTTGAACACCTCGCAGGCCGTGCGCGTGTGGATGTCCTCGCCGCGCTGGAACGACTCGATGATGGCCGGCTCGCCGGAGAGATGGGCGAGGATGCGCAGCTCGATCTGCGAGTAGTCGGCGGCGACGAACCGCCAGCCCTCGGCCGGCACGAACGCCGCCCGGATCCGCCGCCCCAGCTCGGTGCGGATCGGGATGTTCATGAGATTGGGGTCCTGGCTCGACAGCCGCCCGGTCGCCGCCACCAGCTGGTTGAACGTCGTGTGGATGCGACCGGAGTCGTCGACCATCGGGATGAGCGAGTCGACGACGGTCTTCAGCCGTGAGACGTCACGGTGGCGCAGGAGATGCCCGATGAGTGGGTGGTCG
>DASSLH010000012.1:0-6204 GCA_035689625.1 Candidatus Methylomirabilota bacterium
CCTCGTCAGCGACATCGGCATGCCGGACGGCACCGGCTACGAGCTGGTGCGCCGGCTGCGCGAGGTCGAGGCCGCCGGCGCGCGCGCGCCGCTGGCGGCCGTCGCGGTCACCGCGTTCGTCGGCGCCGACGACCGCGAGCGCGCCGTCGACGCCGGCTTCCAGGACTTCGTCAGCAAGCCGATCGAGCCGGGCGCGCTGGTGGACGCCGTCGCGCGCGCGGCGGCGACGACCGTCGAGCCCCGCGGGGGAGGGAGGCACGCGTGAGCGCCAAGGGCACCTCGATCAGCGTGAACGGACGCAGCTACCGGTGGCCCGAGCGGCCGGTCGTCGTCGTCTGCGTGGACGGCTGCGAGCCGGACTACGTCACCCGCGCCGCCGCGATGGGCGCCGCGCCCTGGCTGGCCGAGGTGCGGGCCGGCGGCACGTCGCTGCTGGTCGACGCGGTGGTCCCGACGTTCACCAACCCCAACAACCTGTCGATCGTCACCGGCGCCCCGCCCGCGGTGCACGGCATCTGCGGCAACTACTTCTACGACCGCGAGGCCGGCGCCGAGGTGATGATGAACGACCCCAAGTACCTGCGCGCCGACACGATCCTGGCGACGTTCGCCCGGGCCGGCGCCTCGGTGGCCGTCGTCACCGCCAAGGACAAGCTGCGCCGCCTGCTCGGCCACAACCTGCGCGGCATCTGCTTCTCCTCGGAGAAGGCCGACCAGACCTCGCGCGGCGAGCACGGCGTCGACGACGCACTGGCGCTGGTGGGGCTGCCGCTGCCGTCCGTGTACAGCGCCGCGCTGAGCGAGTTCGTCTTCGCCGCCGGCGTCAAGCTGATGGAGTCGGTGCGGCCGGACGTGATGTACCTGTCCACGACCGACTACGTGCAGCACAAGCACGCGCCCGGCACGCCGGAGGCCAACGCGTTCTACCGGATGATGGACGGCTACCTGGCCAAGCTCGACGCGCTGGGCGCGACCATCGCGCTGACCGCCGATCACGGCATGAACGCCAAGACCGACGCCGCCGGCGCCCCGCAGGTGATCTATCTGCAAGATCACCTCGATGCCTGGCTGGGCGCCGGCGCCACGCGCGTGATCCTGCCGATCACCGATCCCTACGTCGTGCACCACGGCGCGCTCGGCTCGTTCGCGACGGTCTACCTGCCGGCGGGCGCCGACGCGCCCGGCGTCGCGCGGCGGCTGGCCGCGCTGCGCGGCATCGAGAGCGTGCTGGACCGGGCCGAAGCGTGCCGCCGCTTCGAGCTGCCGCCCGACCGCATGGGTGACCTGGTCGTGCTGAGCGCGCGTGACGTCGTCGTCGGCACCGCCGCCGCCCGCCACGACCTCTCCGGCCTCGATGCGCCGCTGCGCTCCCACGGCGGGCTCAGCGAGCGGCAGGTGCCGCTGCTCCTCAATCGCCGGGCCAGCGTCTCCGCCGCCGCGCGCCTGCGCAACTTCGACGCCTTCGACGTCGCGCTCAATCTGTAGATGGGGGCCCCGACATGGCCCCCAAACCCCCCGACGGTCGTCGCGCCCTGGCAAAGCCGTGGCGCTCCTCTGTCGTGGACGTGATACAAGAGCGTGATGGCTGAGCGGGAGTGGGTGCTGCTGAACCCGGGGCCGGCCAACACGAGCGCGCGCGTGCGCCAGGCGCTCGTGACGCCGGATCTCTGTCATCGCGAGCCCGAATTCTTCGACGTCATGCGCGAGGTCCGGGCGGGCCTCGTGGCCACGCTCGGCGTCGCCGCCAGCCACGCCGCGGTGCTGTTCACGGGCTCGGGGACGGCGGCGGTCGAGGCCGCGCTGGCCTCGCTGGTGCCGCCCGAGCGCGGGCTGCTGGTCGTCGACAACGGCGTGTACGGCGACCGCATGCTGCGCATCGCCCGCGCGCACCGCATCCCGGCCGAGGCGCTGACGTCGGACATCACCACGCCCGTCGAGCCGGCTCACGTCGGCCGCGTCCTGCGCGAGCATCCCGAGATCAGCCACGTGGCGGTCGTGCATCACGAGACGACGACCGGGCTGCTCAACCCCGTCGAGGCCGTCGCCGACGTGGCGGCGGCGGCCGGGCGCGCCGTCATCGTGGACGCCATGTCGAGCCTGTTCGGCGAGCCGCTCGACCTCGCGCGGCCCGGCATCGAGGCGGTCACCGCCAGCGCCAACAAGTGCCTGCAGGGCATCCCGGGCGTGTCGTTCGTGCTGGCGCGGCGGGCGGCGCTGCAGGCGCTCGCCGGACGCCCGCCGCGCAGCGTCTACCTCGACCTGCACAGCCACTGGGCGACGCAGGAGCACGACAACACGCCGTTCACGCCGGCCGTGCAGGTGCTGCACGCCATGCGCGAGGCGCTGCTGGAGCTGCAGGACGAGGGGCTGGCCGCGCGCATCGCGCGCTACGCCGAGAACGCGCGCGTGCTCCGCCGCGGCATGGCCGCGCTCGGCTTCTCCATCCTGGTGCCGGCGGGCGCGCGCTCGAGCATCCTCACGACCTTCCGGCTCAAGCCGGGCGTGGCCTACGAGCCGCTGCACGACGCGATGAAGCGCCGCGGCTACATCATCTACGCCGGCCAGGGCGAGATCCGCACGTACGCGTTCCGCGTGGCGAACATGGGCACGCTCACGCCCAAGGACATGGACGGGGTCGTCGCCGCGTTCGCCGACTGCCTGCGGGAGCTCGGCGCCGCCTGAGCCTCGCCGCGCTCGCGCTCGTGGCGTGCGCGGCCGGCCTGCACGCCGGCTGGAACGCGCTGGCCAAGCGCGGCGGCGATCCGATCGTCTTCCTGTGGTCGGCGACCGTGGCGTCCAGCGTCCTGCTGGTGCCGCTCGGCCTGGGACAGCTCGCCCGCGGCGGGTTCGACCCGGCGGCGATCCCGTTCATCGTGGCGACGACGCTCGTGCACGTCCTGTACTTCCTCGCCCTCGGCCGCGCCTACGCCGTCGGCGCCTACTCGCTCGTGTACCCGGTCGCGCGCGGCCTCGGCGTGGCGCTGGTGCCGCTGCTCGCGCTGGTGGTCTTCGACGAGCGCCTGTCGCCGGCCGGCAGCGCGGGCATCGCGCTCGTCGTGGCCGGCATCGCGACCCTGCACCGGCTGCGTGGCGGCGGCGCGCGGCCGGCGGCACCCGGCCGCGGGCTGCTCTGGCCCGTGCTCACCGGGCTCACGATCGCGACCTACTCGCTCGTGGACAAGGCGGGCGTGGCGCGGATCAACCCGGTGCCGTACATGATGTTCATGGAGGTCGGCTGCGCGCTGCTCGGCCTGCCCCTGCTGGCCCTGCGCCCGCAGGCGGTGCGCGGAGAGTGGCGACGCTGGCGCACGTTCACGCTGGCCGGCGTGATGAGCGCCCTGGCCTACACGCTCGTGCTCTTCGCCTTCCAGCTCTCCAAGACCGGCTACGTCGTGGCCGCTCGCGAGCTGTCCATCGTGCTCTCGGCGATCATCGGCTCGCTCTGGCTGCGCGAGGGGCGCCTCGGTCCGCGGCTGGCCGGCGCCGGCGTGGTCCTGGCCGGCGTCATCGTCATCGCGCTGGGGGGGCGCTGATAAGCGGCCATCTGCGTCGTTGGCTCAGTCGCCCCTCCCTGCGACGTGGGCGGCCCACGTCGCAGTCGGGGCTTTCTTCGCCGCCTAGCATCTGGCCACTTCTCAGCGCCCCCCGCGCATGAATTGCCAGGCAGAGTCGATGATGGCAGTCAGGTCGTCGTGCTTGGGCGACCAGCCCAGTGTGCGGCGGATGCGTGACGAGGAGGCGACGAGGACCGCGGGGTCGCCGGGACGGCGCGGGCCGACCTCCACGGTGATCGGGCGGCCGGTGACGCGCTCGGCCGTCTCGACGACCTCGCGCACGGAGTAGCCGTCGCCGCCGCAGCCGAGGTTGTCGACGGCGCGTGACGCGCCGTCGGCCAGCGCGCGCAGCGCCAGCGCGTGCGCGGCGGCGAGATCCACGACGTGCACGTAATCGCGCAGGCAGGTGCCGTCGCGGGTGGGGTAATCGCCACCGTGGATCGTCACGCGCTCGCGCCGGCCGGCGGCGACCTGCAGCACCAGCGGCACCAGGTGCGTCTCCGGCTCGTGCCGCTCGTCGCACCGCTCGGAGGCGTCGGCGGCGTCGAAGGAGCGCAGGCCGATCGAGCGCACGCCGCCCGCGGCCTCGTACCAGCGCAGCGCGTGCTCCAGCACGAGCTTCGTCTCGCCGTACGGGTTGCGGGGCCGCGTGGGATCGTCCTCGTCGATCGGCTGTCGCGCGGGCTCGCCGTCGACCACCGCCGTCGAGGAGAACACCAGCCGCGTGACGCTGCGCTCGCGGCCGTGTGGACCACGGCCTCGGCGCGCGCCTCGCCCAGCGCGAGGTCGTCGTCGACCGTCACCGCGTGCCCCTGGGCCAGCAGCGCCTCGGCGACGACGCTGCCGATGTCGCCGGCGCCTCCGGTCACCAGCACGCGTATGGTCTGCGCAGCACCCCACGGCCATGCCGGGTGGTGGCACCGCGGTTGCTGTCCACCCCGGCATGGCCGACGACGTCCAGCCCCCGGCCCCCCAGCCGGTGGGCCCCGTGCACCAGTTCACCGTGCAGCGCGGGATGATGACCGTCCTCGTCATCGAAACGACGTCCTGGTATGCCGGCCTGCTGCAGGCGGCGGTGGCCCGGATCGCGCTCGAGGGACAGAACTAGGAGGATGGCGCGCCGGCTGGCCGCCCTGGCGCTCGTCGTCGCCGGCATTGTCGGCCTGCTGGTGGCCACCGGAATCGTGCGGCTGCGGGTGCAGCTCGAGCCTTCCGAGTGGGCCAGCGCCTCACCGTTCTGGCGCGAGGAGCAGGAGCCCGCCGCGCTGCCGCAACAGCTCGGGATCTGGGTCGAGCTGGCCCGCGTGGTCAGGCCCGCGGTGGTCAACGTCAGCACGACGCAGCGGGCGCCCCGCCAGGGCCCCGAGGACTTCTTTCGCCGGTTCTTCGGCGAGCCGGCGCCCGGCGAGCGCGGCCGGCAGAGCCTCGGCTCGGGCTTCATCGTCTCCTCCGACGGCTACATCGGGACGAATTTTCACGTCGTGAAGGGCGCCTCGGAAATCGTCGTGCGGCTGCCCGATCATAGCGAGCATCGCGCCCGGCTGGTCGGGGGTGACGCCAAGACCGACATCGCGCTGCTCAAGATCGATGCCAGCGGGCTGCCGACGCTGGCCTTCGGCGACTCCGACCGGCTACAGGTGGGCGAGCCGGTCATGGCCGTCGGCAACCCGTTCGGCCTCGAGCAGACGGTGACCACCGGCATCGTGAGCGCCAAGGAGCGCTTCATCGGCGCCGGGCCCTACGACGACTTCATCCAGACCGACGCCTCGATCAACCCCGGCAACTCCGGCGGGCCCCTGGTGGACGCGCGGGGCGCGCTGATCGGCATCAACGCGGCGATCTTCTCGCAGTCGGGCGGCTCGGTCGGCATCGGCTTCGCGGTCCCGGTCAACATCGCCAAGGACGTGCTGCCCCAGCTGCGGGAGGGCGGCAAGGTCGTGCGCGGCTACCTGGGCGTCGCGGTGGGACCGGTGCCGCCCGACCTGCGTGAGCGCCTGAAGCTGGTGCCCGAGCAGGGCGCCGCAGTGGCGGAGGTCGTCCCGCGCTCGCCCGCCGCGCAGGCGGGCCTGGCGCCAGGGGACGTGATCACCGCCTTCCAGAACGCGCCGATCCAGAGCCCCAACGAGCTGACCCGGCGGGTCGGCGGCACGCCCCCCGGCACCCAGGTCAGCCTCCGGGTGGCGCGGCCGGGCGGAGAGCGCACCGTCCAGGTCGCCCTCGGCCAGCTGCGCGACGAGCCCGCGTCCGAGGACCGCTGAGCCCCCCGACGCGTGCAGGCGAATGCCGCCCGCCTGTTCCGCCGTCTTCCCAAACGACGCAGCCGCGTGATCATTGCAAAGATAGCCATCGCGGGGGTTCCGGCTTAGGATCGCAGCGTGGGCGGGGCCCACGAACATCCATCTCACGGGGAGGGGCTGACGCATGAGCACACGCATCGTCGCGTTCGTCGTCGCGCTGGTGTTCGCGCTGGGCGCGGTCGGCGCGCCCGCGGTCTTCGCGCAGGCGAAGCCCGACAGCAAGCCGGCCGCGAAGAGCGAGGCCGCCAAGCCGAGCACCCACAAGCTCGATCTCAACAGCGCCAGCGAGGACGAGCTCAAGGCGCTGCCCGGGATCGGGGACGCCTACGCGAAGAAGATCGTGGACGGCCGGC
>DASSLH010000013.1:0-6428 GCA_035689625.1 Candidatus Methylomirabilota bacterium
CCTGGAGGAGCACTTCGACATCCAGATCCCCGACGAGGACGCCGAGAAGATCGTGACCGTCGGCGACGCCATCCAGTACATCAAGGACAACTCCTAGGTCCGCGAGTTGAAGATGCTGCAGTCGCGCCGCGTCGTCATCACCGGGCTGGGAGCGCTGACCCCGGTCGGCAACAGCGCCGACGAGTTCTGGTCGTCGCTCAAGCAGGGCAAGTCCGGCATCGGCCCGATCACCAAGTTCGACGCCACCAGGTACGAGACGCGGATCGCCGGCGAGGTCCGGAACTTCGACGAGCTCAAGTACGTGGACAAGAAGGACGCGCGCCGCCTCGACCCCTACCTGAAGTACGCGATCGCCACCAGCGTGATGGCGGTGGAGGACGCCGCCCTCGACCTCGCCAAGGTGGACAGCACGCGCTTCGGCGTGCTGATCGGCTCCGGCATCGGGGGCATCGGCACGCTGCTCGAGGGCCAGAAGGTGCTGGACGAGAAGGGGCCCGAGCGGGTGTCGCCGTTCGTCATCCCGATGCTGATCGTCAACATGGCGGCCGGCCTGGTCTCCATGCGCTTCGGCGCCAAGGGCCCGAACTCGGCCGTGGTCACCGCCTGCGCCACCGGCAACCACGCCATCGGCGACGCCTTCAAGATCATCGAGCGCGGCGACGCCGACGTGATGATCGCCGGCGGGGCCGAGGCCATCATCGTGCCGATCACGATCGCCGGCTTCTGCTCGATGAAGGCCATGTCCACTCGCAACGACGCGCCCGAGAAGGCCTCGCGGCCGTTCGACGCCGCCCGCGACGGCTTCGTGTGTGGCGAGGGCGCCGGCATCGTCGTGCTGGAGTCGCTCGAGCACGCCGTCCGCCGCGACGCCCGGATCTACGCCGAGCTGGTCGGCTACGGCATGACCGGCGACGCCCACCACATGACCGCGCCCGACCCCGAGGGCGACGGCGCCACCCGCGCCATGAAGCTGGCGCTGGCCGACGCCGGCATCGAGCCCGCCGCCGTCGGCTACATCAACGCCCACGGCACCTCGACGCCCTACAACGACAAGTTCGAGACGCTCGCCATCAAGCGCGTGTTCGGCGACCACGCCAGCCGGCTGGCCGTGTCGTCCACCAAGTCCATGACCGGCCACCTGCTGGGCGCCGCCGGCGGCATCGAGGCGATCGCCACCGCGCTGGCGCTGCACCACGGGCTGCTGCCGCCGACCATCAACTACGAGACGCCCGACCCCGAGTGCGACCTGGACTACGTGCCGAACCAGGCCCGCAAGGTGGACGTCGAGTACGCGCTGTCGAACGCCTTCGGCTTTGGCGGCACCAACGCCACGCTGGCGCTGCGCCGCTACACCGGGTAGCGCCCGCCTGGACCCGTCGCGGCTCGCCGCCCTCGAGTGGCGGCTCGACCATCGCTTCGCCGACGCCGCGCTGCTGCTGCGCGCGCTCACGCACGCCTCCTGGGCGGCCGAGCACGCCGGCGAGCCCGCCCAGGAGCCGCTGGCGTTCCTGGGCGATGCCGCGCTCGGCCTCGTCGTCGCCGAGCACCTGCTCGACGTGGACCCCGCAGCGCCGGTCGGCCGCCTCACGCCGATGCGGGCGGCGGTGGTCGCCGACGAGGCGCTCACGCGCTGGGCGGCGGTGCTCGAGCTGGGCGCGGGGCTGCGGCTGGGCCGCGGGGCCGAGCAGGACGGCGGCCGCACGATGCCGTCCATCCTGGCCACCACGCTGGAGGCGGTGCTCGGCGCGCTCTATCTCGACGCCGGCCTTCCCGCCGTGCGCACGGTCGTCGGCCGCCTGGCCGGGTGGCCGCCGCTGCGCATGTTAGGCTGAGGACCATGCGGCTCCTCCCCTGGCGCCGGCGGCGCGTGGTCGTGCCGGCGCTGCCCGCCGACGACCTGCTGGTGACCGAGGAGAACCTCCGCCACGCGGTGGAGGGTGTGCTCGCCGTGCGCGAGCGGCAGATCCGCGGCGGCGTGATCGTCTTTCGCGGCGACCTGCAGGTGGACCGCGCGCGCGCGCTCGACGAGCTGCTGCGGCGGCTGGCGCCGTTCGGCTACACGCCGTTCCTCAAGGCCGACGGCGACACGGTCGTCGTGCAGGCGTGGCCGCTGGGCGACATGACGCAGCCCACGCGCCCGCTGCTGGCGCTGGTGCTCTTCGGCCTCACGGTGCTCTCGACGTTCGCGGCCGGCTACGCGTTCTTCACCGGCTCGGAGACGTTCGACGCCATGCGCCAGCTGCCGTTCCCGGTCTCGCTGCTGAGCGGCGCGCCGTTCGCGCTCACGCTGCTCACGATCCTCGGCGTGCACGAGTTCGGCCATTACTTCACGGCCCGCCACTACGGGGCGGCGGTGAGCCTGCCGTACTTCATCCCCGCCCCGATGCTGTTCGGGACCTTCGGCGCGATCATCCGCATGCGCTCGCCCGCGCGCGACCGCAACTCGCTGTTCGACATCGCGGCGGCCGGCCCGCTGGCCGGCCTCATGGTCGCGCTGCCCGCGCTCGTGCTGGGCCTCACGTGGTCCCGCGTGGTGACGACCCCGGCCGGCGCCGGCTTCGGCGGCTTCGGCTACTCGCTGCTCACGCGGCTGTTCGTGTACCTGCGCTTCGGCACGCTGGAGCCGAGCGCCTCGATCGTCACGCACCCGATGGCGGACGCCGCCTGGGTCGGCTGCTTCGTCACCGCGCTCAACCTGGTGCCGGTCGGCCAGCTCGACGGCGGCCGCATCGCCTACGCGCTGTCCGCGCGCCGCCACCGGCTGGTCGGCGTGGCCAGCTGGGTCGTGCTGCTCGCGCTGGGGGCGGTGACCGGCTCGGCGAACTGGTTCGTCTGGGCCGCGCTGCTCTTCTTCATGGTCGGCTTCGATCACAGCCCGCCGCTGGACGACCTCACGCCGCTCACGCCGGCGCGCCGCTGGCTGGCGCTGGCCTGCCTCGTGCTGGTGATCCTGCTCCTGCCGCCGATCCCGATCTAGGGCGCGGTCAGCGCACGTCGAGTGCGAAGCGGATCGCGGCAGGACGGCAAACGTCACCGCGATGCGCTACTATCCGCCCCATGCCGGGCCGGCTCGATCGCAAGACGCTGGAAGGCCTCGTTCGCAAAGGCGATATCGACACCGTCCTGATGGTGTTCCCCGACGGCTACGGGCGCCTGCTCGGCAAGCGGCTCACCGGTCGTCACTTCCTCGAGCACGGCCTCGGCGAGGGCGTGCACGCCTGCATCTACCTCTTCACCGTCGACATGGAGATGGAGCCGCTGCCGGGGTTCACGCTGACCTCGTGGGAGCGCGGCTACGGCGACATGAAGATGGTGCCGGACCTCGCCACGCTGCGGCTCATCCCGTGGCTGGCGAAGACCGCGCTCGTGTTCTGCGACGTGTACTCGGAGGACGGCGAGCCGGTCGAGGAGGCGCCGCGCTGGGTGCTCAAGCGCCAGATCGCGCGCGCCGCCGCGCAGGGCTACGTCGTGAAGACGGCGGCCGAGCTGGAGCTCTACTGCTTCCGGGAGACGTTCGAGGAGGCGCGCGCCAAGCGCTACCAGGGCCTGACGCCGTTCTCGACCTACCTCGAGGACTATCACATCTTGCAGACGACGAAGGAGGAGCCGCTGGTGCGCGCCATCCGCAACGGGATGGAGGCGGCCGACGTGCCGGTGGAGACCTCCAAGGGCGAGTGGGGGCGCGGGCAGGAGGAGATCAACCTCGTCTACGCCGAGGCGCTGGAGATGGCCGATCGCACGGCGCTCTACAAGCACGGCGCCAAGGAGATCGCCCACCTGCAGGGCTGCTCGCTGACGTTCATGGCCAAGTACGACATGGGCGCGGCCGGCTCGTCCTTCCACCTGCACTCCTCGCTGTGGGACAAGGCCGGGCGCAAGCCGTTGTTCGCCGCTGACGGCAAGAGCCCCCGGGCGTCGCTGCCGTCGCCCTTCGGCCCATGGCTCGCCGGGCAGATGGCGATGGCGCGCGAGCTCGCGTACTTCTACGCGCCCGGCGTGAACTCCTACAAGCGCTACCAGTCGGGCTCGTTCGCGCCCACGCGGGTGGCGGCCGGCTGGGACAACCGTACGTGCGGCTTCCGCCTCTGCGGCGAGGGCGCCGGCCTCCGCGTCGAGAACCGCATCCCCGGCGCCGATGCCAATCCCTACCTGGCCTTCGCAGCCACGATCGCCGCCGGCCTGCACGGCCTCGGCGCGAAGCTCAAGGCGCCGCGGCTGTTCGAGGGCAACGCCTACGAGGACGCCACGCTGCCCCAGGTGCCCAAGACCCTGCGCGAGGCCATCGCCGAGCTGGAGCGCTCGAAGGTGGCGCGCGCCGCCTTCGGCGACCGCGTCATGGATCACTACCTGCACGCCGCGCGCCTGGAGCAGCAGGCGTTCGATCAGGCGGTCACGGACTGGGAGCTGATTCGCAACTTCGAGAGGATCTGATGGCCGGACGGCTCGCCAGCAAGGTCGCGTTCATCACGGGCGCGGGGATGGGGATGGGGCGCGAGGCGGCGGTCCTCTTCGCCGAGGAGGGCGCCCGGGTCGTCGTCGCCGACATCGACGAGGCGGCGGCGAAGGAGACGGTCGCGCTCGTCGGCAGGGCGGGTGGCGAGGCGCTGGCCACGCGCGGCGACGTGGCGCTGGAGGCCGATGTGCAGCGCATGATCGGCGAGGGCGTGAAGCGCTTCGGCGCCCTGCACGTGCTCTACAACAACGCCGGCGTGCTGTGGAAGGACCGCGACCGCTCGGTGCTGGAGACGGACGACGCCTGGTGGGAGCGCGTCATGGCGATCAACCTCAAGTCGGTGTTCTGGGTCACCAAGCACGGGATCCCACATCTGCGAGAGGCCGGCGGCGGCTCCATCATCATGATGGGCTCGGTCTCCGCTTTGGCCGGCTTCACGCGCGCCCAGGACGCCTACACGGCCGCCAAGGGCGCGCTCATCTCGCTGACCAGGTCGCTGGCCATCCAGTTCGCGCGCGACAACATCCGCTGCAACGTCATCCACCCGGGCATCGTGGACACGCCGCTGCAGGCGCCGTATCTCACGCCCGAGATCCGCAAGGAGTTCGAGACCGGCATCCCGCTTGGGCGCATCGCCCGGCCGCGCGAGATCGCCAACGTGGCGCTGTTCCTGGCCAGCGACGAGTCCTCGTTCATGACCGGCGCCGAGCTCGTCGTGGACGGCGGCTTCACCGCCGGCTGACCGCATGTCGCGTCCAGTCGCCGCGTCGGCGCGGCTCGTCCACGGGGACGTGGCCGTCGCGGCGACCGGTGCTGTCGTGCTGCTGCTCCTGGCGACCTTCGTGGTGTGGCCGCTCGCGCGCGTGCTGTGGCTGAGCATCGAGGGTCCGGCCGGGCTCACGCTAAGTCATTACCAGGCGTTCTTCGGCAGCTGGCGCCTGGCGCGCATCCTCGTCGACAGCCTCGTCGTGGCGGCGGTCTCCACCGCGCTCACCGTCCTGGTGGCGCTGGTGCTGGCCTACGCGGTCACGCGGACGACGATGGCCGGCCGGCGCTTGGTCTCGCTGACGGCCGTGCTGCCGCTGATCTCCCCGCCGTTCCTCGCCTCGCTGGCGCTCATCCTGCTGTTCGGCAGGTCGATCGAGGGCTTCGCCGGCATCGTGGCCGCCCAGGTCTTCACGTTCCTGCCCCGGGCCTACATCGTGCTGGCCAGCGTGCTGGGTGCCATGGACGTCGCGCTCGAGGAGGCCGCCGAGAGCCTCGGCGCCGGCCCGCTGACGACGCTGCGACGGGTGACGCTGGTCGGGGCCCGTCCGGGCCTGGCCTCGGCCGCGCTGGTCGTGTTCATCCTGTGCGTGACCGACTTCGGCAACCCGATCCTCATCGGCGGCCGCTACCGCGTGCTGACGACGGAGATCTACTCGCAGGTCAGCGGGATGAAGGACGTCGCCTCCGCCTCGACGATGAGCGTGATCCTCGTCGTGCCCTGCCTGCTCGCCTGGGTCGTGAACATGGCCGGGGTCGGCGCACGCTCGTCCGTGACGCTCCCCGCGGGCGCGCGCGCGTCGCGGCGGCCGACGCCGGCGGCCCTACGCTGGCCGCTCACGCTGCTGGCCGGCAGCATCGCGCTGCTCGTCGCGAGCGTCTACGGCCTCGTTCCGCTCGGCTCGCTGGTGCGGCTCTGGGGCGGCGACTGGTCGCTCTCGCTGCGTCACTACGCGGTCGCCTCGACGGCCGAGGGCGCGTGGCCGATCTGGAACAGCGTCAGGCTGGCGGCCGCGGCCGGCGTGCTGGGCACGGTGCTGGCGCTGGTGACCGCCTGCGTCGTCGAGCGCAAGCGCCCACCCGGGTCGCGGCTGCTGGAGTCGCTGAGCCTGCTGCCGGCCGCGCTGCCGGGCACGGTCGTCGGCGTCGGCTACGTCCTGGCCTTCAACGAGCCGCCGCTCCTGCTGACCGGCACCGTCTGGATCCTCGT
>DASSLH010000014.1:0-4030 GCA_035689625.1 Candidatus Methylomirabilota bacterium
GGCGCCTGGCCGATCGCATCGGCGCGCGCGGCCCGGTCGTGGCCGGGCTGGCGCTGGAGGCGGCCGGCCTCATCTTGCTGAGTCGCGCGGATCCCACGACGCGCCTGGAGGTGCTGGCGCTGGCGCTCTTCGGGGCCGGCTTCGGCCTGGGCCTGTTCCAGGTGCCGAACATGGCGCTGATCATGGCGGCGTTCCCCGGCGCGCAGCAGGGCGCCGCCGGGGGCTTCTCGTTCCTCGCGCGCACGCTGGGCACGGTGGCCGGCGTGGCCGCGCTCGCCCAGCTCTTCGCCGTCCGTCGCCTGGCGATCGGCCTCGGGCCGGCGGCCGGCGAGGCGTTCCTCGTGGCGGGCGTCACCGTGGCCGTCGTCACCGTGGCGGCCTGGCGGGCGCGATAGGGTAATATCGGTCCGCTGTGGGCAACACCCCTTCCGCGCGGCATCCGATGCCGTGGCTCGGCTCCCTGCGCGCGCACCTGGTGGCGCTGACGGTCGTCGTCATCGTGCCGATCGTGGGCTTCGCGATCTATCTCACGGTCGAGCTCGGCCGCGCGCAGCAGCAAGCCGTCGAGCGCGGTCTCGACGACACCGTCAGCGCGCTCGTGACGGCCGTGGATCGCGAGCTGGTCAGCAGCATCACCACGCTGCGGGCGCTCGCCACCTCCCGCTTCCTCGACGGTGGCGACCTCGCCGGCTTCCACGAGCAGGCCCGGCGCGTGCTGGCGAGCCAGGCCGACACCGGCTGGACCTCGGTGCGGCTGGCCGCCGCCGACGGCACGCCGCTGATGCACACGCTGATTACGCCCGGCGGCGCCGTGCCACCCGACCCGGACCTGCCGACCTTGCGCGCGACGGTCGCCACCCGGCAGCCGGCGATCTCGAGCCTCGCGCTGGGGCCGGTGACCCACCAGCTCGGCTTCGGCGTCCGCGTGCCCGTCGTGCGCGACGGCGCCGTCCGCTACGTCCTCACGGCCACGCTCGGCGCACGCGCGATGGCGGCGGCGCTGGCCAGCCAGCACGGCGCTCCGGACCGCATCGCCGTGCTCTACGACCGCAACGATGCGATCATCTACCGCACGGTCAACGCCGAGCGGCTCATCGGCACGCTGGTCACGCCGCGCCTGGCCGAGCAGAGCCGGGGGCGCCAGACCGGCAAGCTGGACGACGTCAACCGGGAGGGCACGCCGGTGCGCTCGGTGTTCCAGCGCTCGCCGCTGTCCGGCTGGGTGGTCGCCGTCGGCATCCCGCGCCGGGTCCTGTACGCCCCGGAGCGTCGCTCGCTCACGACGATCTTCGCCGCCGGCCTGGCCGTCATCGGGCTGAGCGCCGGCCTGGCGCTGGTGATCGAGCGCCGCATCCGCCGTCCGATCGCGGCGCTGACCACCGCGGTGCAGGCGGTCGGCCGCGGCGAGCCGCCGGGTGCGGCCGTCGGCAAGCTGCGCGAGGTCACCGAAGCGTTCGGCGCGCTCGAGCGCGCGGCCGCGCTGCTCACCGAGCGGCACCAGACGCAGGTCGCCGCCCGCGCCGAGGCCGAGGCCAGCAGCCGGGCCAAGGACCAGTTCCTGGCCGTGCTCTCCCACGAGCTGCGTACGCCGCTGAACGCCGTGTTCGGCTGGGCGCGCATGCTGAGGGCCGGCCAGCTCGACGCGACCGCCACCGCGCGGGCGCTGGAGGCGATCGAGCGCAACGCTCACGCCCAGGTGCAGCTGATCGACGACCTGCTCGACGTCTCGCGCGTGGTGAGCGGCAAGATGCGGCTGGATGTCCAGCCGGTGGACCTGGTGAGCGTCGTCGAGGCCGCGCTCGACGCCGTGCGGCCGGCGGCGGCCGCCAAG
The DNA here is from genome assembly GCA_035689625.1 of Candidatus Methylomirabilota bacterium. Lineage (GTDB taxonomy): Bacteria > Methylomirabilota > Methylomirabilia > Rokubacteriales > CSP1-6 > AR5. Next base: position 1,832 of record DASSLH010000014.1, read on the forward strand.
GACCTACGGTTGCAGACGGTGCTCGATCCCAAGGCGGGTCCGGTCACCGGCGACCCGGCCCGGCTGCAGCAGGTCGTCTGGAACCTGCTCATCAACGCGGTGAAGTTCACGCCCAGGGGCGGCCGGATCCAGGTGCACCTGCAGCGGATCAACTCGCACGTCGAGATCGTCGTGAGCGACAGCGGCCAGGGCATCGCGGCCGACGTGCTGCCGTTCATCTTCGACCGCTTCCGCCAGGCCGACAGCTCGAGCACGCGCGCGCACAGCGGCCTCGGCCTCGGGCTGGCGCTCGTCAAGCACCTGGCCGAGCTGCATGGCGGCGGCGTGGAGGCGCAGAGCGCCGGCGAGGGGCGCGGCGCGACGTTCGTCGTGAAGCTGCCGCTGAGCCTGGCCGATCTCGGCAGTGGCCCGCTGCCGCGGGTGCATCCGGTGACGTCCACGCTGCAGACGCCGGCCGGCGTGCGCCTGGACGGCGTGCGCGTGCTCGTCGTGGACGACAAGCCCGACGCGCTGGAGCTGGCCGCCGCGATCCTCTCGGCGGCCGGCGCGCTCGTGCGCACGGCGGCGTCGGCCGGCGAGGCGTTCGAGGCGCTGCAGCGCTGGCGCGCCGACGTGCTGGTCTCCGACATCGAGATGCCGGGCGAGGACGGCTACGCCCTGATCCGCAAGGTGCGCGCGCTCGAGCCCGAGCGCGGCGGCAAGACGCCGGCCGTCGCGCTCACGGCCTACGGCCGCGTGCAGGACCGGATGCTGTCGCTGTCGGCGGGCTACAACATGCACGTGCCCAAGCCGGTCGATCCCGGCGAGTTCACGACGATCGTCGCCAGCCTCGCCGGGCGGGCCACGCCGGACGACGCGGCGGCCGGCGGGTATACTCCGCGGCCATGAAGGTCCTCAGCCCGCTCGGCGCCACCTCCGACGCCGTCCGGCCGCTGGCGCGGCGGCGGCGCAGCCTGGCCGGCCTGCGCATCGGCGTGCTCGACAACTCCAAGCCCAACGCCGACGTGCTGCTCGGCCGCGTCGCCGAGCGGCTGGCCGAGCGCGCGCCCGGCGCCACGATCCGGCGCTGGCAGAAGCCCGGCGCCTCGCACCCGGCCGCGATGATCGAGGAGATCGTCGCCGGCGCCGACGTCCTGCTGACTGCCTCCGCCGATTGAGGGTCGTGCACGTCGTGGAGTATCCACGACGCGGCGACGGCGGAAGGGCGGGGCATTCCCGCCGTCGTGCTCGGCACCGACGCGTTCCTCTCGCTGGCCCGCGCCACCGCCGCCCGGCACGGCCTGCCGCACCTGCCGGTCGCGCTGGTGCCGCACCCGCTCGGCGGCATCGATCCCAAGCTGGTCCTCGACCGGGCCGAGGCGATCGTGGACGATGTGCTGGCGGCGCTGACGCGTGACCCGGCGGCGCCGGCGCCGCTCCCGGCGGTCGCCGGCGCCGCGCTCGTCGAGGCGCCGGACGATCTGGACGCGCTGCAGGCGTGGGTCATGGCCGAGCGCTGGTCGGACGGCCTGCCGGTGCTGCCGCCGACGCCCGCGCGCGTCGAGCGCCTGCTGGGCCCGCTCACCGCCCGTCGCGACGAGGTCGTGGCGCGGCTGGCGCCGCTCGACGGCCGCGCCACGCTGGAGGCGATCGCGGTCAACGCCGCGCTGGCCGGAGCGCTGCCCGAGCACCTGCCGGTGGTCGTGGCCGCCGTGCGCGCGGTGGCCGAGCCGCGCTTCAACCTCAACGCGATCCAGACGACGACGCACCCGTGCACGCCGTTGCTGATCGTCAACGGCCCCGTCGCCACGCGCCTGGGCATCGGCGGCGGCGCCAACGCGCTCGGCAACGGGCACCGCGCGAACGCGGTGATCGGCCGCGCGCTGAGGCTGGTGCTGCAGAACGTCGGCGGCGCGCGCCCCGGCCTCGAGGATCGCGCCACGCTCGGCCACGCCGGCAAGTTCTCCTACTGCCTGGCCGAGAACGAGGCGGTTTCGCCGTGGGCGCCCCTGCACGTCGAGCGCGGCTTTGCCCGCGACGCGAGCACGGTGACCGTCGTCGGCGCCGAGGCGCCGCACAACGTCAACGACCACGGCTCGACGACGGCCCCGGCGCTGCTGCGCGCGCTGGCCGGCACCGCCGCCACGCCGGGCAGCAACAACGTCTATCTGGGCGGCGAGCCGCTCATCGTCCTCGGGCCCGAGCACGCGCAGACCATCG
>DASSLH010000015.1:0-2098 GCA_035689625.1 Candidatus Methylomirabilota bacterium
GTGACGGCTTGCCGTCCGCCGCCGCGTCGGCCTGCGAGCCGGCGGCGATGCGGCGCAGGTCGATCACGCTGTCGTACAGCTCGGCGGCGACGCCCTCCTCGAGCGCGACGTCGCGCAGCATGCGACCGGTCTTCGACGCCTTCTGGACGATGGTCGTCGCCTTGTCGTAGCCGATGTGCTCGTTGAGCGCGGTCGCGACGGCGAGGGTCGCGGCGGCGGAGCGGTCGGTGCCGTCCTTGTTGACGGCGACGCCGTCGACGACCTTCTCGGCGAGCGCGGTCGACGCCGTCGAGAGCAGGTGGATCGCCTGGAGCACGTTGCGCGCCATCAGCGGCACGCGCACGTTGAGCTCGAACTGGCCCTGCATGCCGCCGATCGTGACCGCCGTGTCGTTGCCGATCACTTGGGCGGCGACCTGGAGGACGACCTCGGGGATCACCGGGTTGACCTTGCCGGGCATGATCGAGGAGCCCTTCTGCAGCTCGGGCAGGAGGATCTCGCCTATGCCGGCGCGCGGCCCCGAGCCCATCAGCGCCAGGTCGCCGGCGATCTTGGTCAGCGAGACGGCGACCGTCTTGCACGCGCCCGACAGCTCGACCAGCGCGTCGCGGTTGGCCTGCGCCTCGAACGGGTCCTTCGGCGGGGCGATCTGCTTGAGGCCCGATTCGCGCTTCAGACGCGCTCGCACCTTCTCGGCGAAGCGGGGGTGCGTGTTCAGGCCCGTGCCGGTGGCGGTGCCGCCGAGCGGTAGCTGGCCGACGTGCACGAGCGCAGCCGCGACCCGCTCCTGCGCCAGCGCCATCTGCGCCGCGTAGCCGGCGAACTCCTGGCCGAGCGTGACCGGCACAGCGTCCATCAGGTGCGTGCGACCCGACTTGACGACGGAAGCGAAGCTCTTCGCCTTGCGCGCGAACGAGCGCTCGAGCTGGCGCAGCGCCGGCAGCAGCTCGTTCTGGGCGACGTCCAGCGCGGCCAGGTGCACGGCGCTCGGGAACACGTCGTTGGAGGACTGGCCCATGTTGACGTGGTCGTTGGCGTGCACCGTCTCGCCGGCCAGCTTGGCGATCACCTCGTTGGCGTTCATGTTGGTGGAGGTGCCAGAGCCGGTCTGGAAGACGTCGATCGGGAACTGGGCGTCGTGCCTGCCGGCGGCGATCTCGGCGGCCGCTTTCTCGATGCGCGCCGCGCGGCGCTTGTCGAGCAGGCCCAGCTCGCAGTTGACCGCGGCGGCGGCGCCCTTCACGCGCGCCAGCCAGCGCACCACCGACACCGGCATCCGCTCGCCGGAGATCGGGAAGTTCTCGACTGCCTTGGCGGTCTCGCCGCCCCACAGCTGCGTCTCGCTCATTGCGCTCTCCTGGTCGGTGACGGCGCTGAGTATCTCATCCAGGCGGCCGCGCCCGCCCGCCCGCCGGACGACGCTCCGACCGATTCGAAAGCGTCGGCGAGGGCCGCCCCTCGCGTCGATACTGGCTACCGGCAGAACGCGACGATCTCGCGCGCGACCCCGACCGGGTCGTCGTAGGTCATCAGAAAGCCGGTGCTCGGCAGCACCCGCAGCTGCCCGCGCGGCAGCAGCGGCAGGGTCGCTTCGGCGCCCGCCAGCGGGTGCAGGCGGTCGCGGTCCGCCCACAGCAGCAGGACCGGCATCGACAGGCGCGGGTACAGCTCCAGCAGCTGGCTCTGCGCTCCCTGCGGCCAGCGCCGCGCGCACTTCGACCACGAGCGGGCGAGGTTGGGGTTGCCGGGCACGTCGGCGAAGGCGTGGCGCATCAGGTCGCCGGCCGCCGGCGCGCCGCGCTCGGACAGGCGCACGCCCAGGCGCGGCGTGAACACCAGCCTGGTGGCGTGGCTGAGCACGCGGTCCAGGCCGGGGACGGCGCCGCCCAGCGCCGCCAGGCGCCACGCTCGGCGCAGTGCCATGCGCTGCGCCGGCAGGTGCAGGCGGTTGGGCATCAGCACCAGCCGGCTCGGCTGCGCCAGGCCCGCCGCCACCGCCCGCAGCGCGATCTCCGCGCCCGCCTCGTGGCCCACCACCAGCGGCGCGGAGCCGAGCACGTCGGCGAGGAAGCCGGCGATCACCTCGGCGAACCAGTCG
>DASSLH010000016.1:0-2207 GCA_035689625.1 Candidatus Methylomirabilota bacterium
CGGCCACCGCATCGCGGACGCTAGGCGGCCTCGCCGGCAGCCGCCGCCGGCAGCCGCGCCGCCTCGGTGGCGCGCGTGCGCACGATCACGAGCGCCGTGAGCGCGGCGAGCGAGTCGAGCACCGCGTCGGCGGCGCTGCCCGTGCGCGTGAGCAGCATGGACTGGTGCGCCTCGTCCACGAACGCGCACAGGACACACACGGCCAGCGCGATCCAGGAGGCGGTGCGCAGGCCGGCCCGGCGCGCGCGGGCGGCGCGCATCCAGAGCAGCGCCAGCACGGCGTACTCGGTGACGTGCGCGAGCTTGCGGGTGACCGCGTGGGCCGTCTGCAGATCGGCGCGGGAGGCCGTCGGCGCCAGCGCGCCCAGCACCGGCACCACCCAGCGCTGCGTCTGCTGGGCGCCGAACCAGGCGGAGCCCAGGAACAGCACGAGCGTGAGCCAGCCGAGCGCGAGGGCGAAGCGTCGCACGAGCGGGAGCCTCCGAGGCGTCATGACACGAGATGCAAACCCGTGCTCCGAGTATACGGGCGGCGGCAAGCCCTCAGACGACGCGGTTCAGGAGGAAGCTGGCCACCGAGATGATCAGGGAGGCGAGGAGTGCCGGGACGAAGCCGTCCACCCGGAAGCCGAGGCCCATGCCCTGCACGATCCAGGACGTCAGCAGCAGCATGAACGCGTTGATGACGAACGTGAACAGGCCGAGCGTCAGCAGCTCCAGGGGCAGCGAGAGCACGATCAGGATCGGACGGATGACCGCGTTCACGAGGCCGAACACCAGCGCGATGATCACCAGTGCCACCCAGTCGTGCCGCGTCGGATGCGGGCCGGCCGCCGCCAGGTGAATGCCGGGCACCAGCCAGGCGGCGACCAGCAGCGCCACCGCGTTGACGACCAGCCGCAGGAGGAGGAACACGGGAGCCGGAGCCCTAGTGGTGGAGCACGCAGAAGCCCTGGGCCTCGACGCCGAGGGCGACGTTGAACTTGCTGCGGAAGTTCTCCAGCGCGACGGCGGCGGTCAGCTCGACCACCTGGGCCTCGCTGAAGTGCTTGCGCACGCGCGCGAACAGCTCGTCGGACACGCGCTGGCCGGTGATCGTCATCGCTTCCGCGTACGCCAGCGCCGCCCGCTCCTGCTCGGAGAACAGCGGGCTCGTCTGCGCCTCGGCCACCGCCCTCACCTTGTCCTCCGTCGCGCCGTTCTGCATCCCACGGGATGCGTTGATGTCCATTCAGAACGGACAGCCGTTGATGACGGCGACGCGCAGGTAGACGAGCGAGAGCAGCTGGGGCGGCAGCAGGCCGGACTTCTCGACGGCGGCCGACAGCTGCTGGGCCGCGCGCATGATGCCGGGCGTGTGGGCCTGAACCTTGGTCGGATTCAGGATGAACCCGAACAGCTCGCGCTGGCGCGCGAACGTCTCCTTCAGGATGGGATCGTCGCCGGGCTCCTCGATCTCGCGGACGCGTGGCATGGCGCGATTATACTCACCGCCCGCGCTCGCGCGAGAGGTAGTGCTCGACCGAGGGCAGCGCTTCCAGCAGGACCTGGCCCACGATCGCCAGGCTCTCGGCCGAGACCTTGTCGAGCGTGTCGTCCGCGGTGTGCCAGGGCGGGTAGTCGAAGTCGATCAGCAGCGTGGCCGGCACGCCACGCTTCATGAACGGCACGTGGTCGTCCTCGACCGGCAGCGGCTCGCGCAGGAACTGGCGGCCGTACCCGAGGCGGGCGGCGGCGTCCCAGACGATGTCGGTCAGCCAGCCCGCCGAGTGCGCCTCGCGGCGGATGTCGAGGTCCTTGTCGCCGATCATGTCCACCAGGATCATCGCGCGCGGCAGGCGGCGGGCGCGCGCCAGCTCGGCGGCCAGCTGGCGCGAGCCGTAGAGGCTGTCGCGATCGGTCCACGACTCGCGCGCCTCCTCGCCGTCGAACCACACCAGCCAGTAGGTGTAGTCGCGCGGCCGCGCGGCCAGCCGGCGCGCCAGCTCCAGCAGCAGGGCGGCGCTCGAGCCGCCGTCGTTGGCGCCGACGAAGCGGAAGTCCTTGAACACCTTCGTGTCGTAGTGACCGGCCAGCAGCACGACGTCAGGGCGGGTGCCGGGCAGCACGGCCACGACGTTGGCCATGGCCAGGCGGCCGTGCGGCGTGTCGGCCTCGAAGGGCTTGACCTGTACCTGCGCGCCGGCGATCTTCCGGAGCTCGCCGAC
>DASSLH010000017.1:0-8215 GCA_035689625.1 Candidatus Methylomirabilota bacterium
ACCTCGACTGGGATCGCGGCGCCGCCTTCGCGTGAGCGCGCCGACGCCGATCCTGGCCGCCGTGTATCGTGGAGACCGCGACGGGCTGGCGGCGCGGCGCGGCGGCGGCGAGCTGCGGCTGGCCCACGGGGCCGGAGGAGAACTGCCATGAGAAAGGTTGCGCTGGTCGGCGCCGGCGTCTCGAAGTTCGGCGTGCGCAAGGCGTCGTACCGCGATCTCATCTGGGAAGCCGGCAAGGCCTGCTTCGACTCGGTGCCCGGCGTGAAGCCGAAGGACCTCGAGGGGCTGGTGGTCGGCTCCGTCATGCCCGAGCGCACCGCGTTCCAGAGCCACATCTCCTCGCTGGCCGCCGAGGCGCTCGGCATCAGGCCCAGCGCGCTGAGCGCGCGCACCGAGCACATGTGCGCCTCCGGCACCGTCGGCATCCGCTACGCCTACGCCTTCATCGCGGCCGGCCTGGCCGACCTCGTGATGGTGCTCGGCGTGGAGAAGCTCAACCAGCCGAGCGGCGAGGAGGCCATCCTGAACATGGGCACCGGCGTGGACCGCGAGTGGGAGGCGGCCTTCGGCCTCACGGCGCCGCCGTGCTTCGCGCTGGCCGCCCAGCGGCACATGGCCGCGTACGGCACCACCGAGGAGCAGCTGGCGCGGGTGGGCGTCAAGAACCACACGCACGCGTCGAGGAACCCCAACGCGCACTTCAACAAGGGCGCCACGCTCGAGCAGGTGCTCTGCTCGCGCATGATCGCCACGCCGCTGCGCCTGTTCATGTGCTCGCCGATCACCGACGGTGCTGCCGCCGTCGTCCTGGCCAGCGAGGAGCGCGCCCGCGCGCTCACCGGCGCGCCGGTCTGGATCCGCGGCACCGGCCAGGCGCTGGACGGCTTCCAGCTGACCTCGCTGCACGAGGACTACGCGCACTGGCCCGCGCTCAAGCGCGCCGGCGAGGCCGCCTACACGATGGCCGGCGTCTCGCCGGCCGACGTGGACCTGGCCGAGGTGCACGACTGCTTCGCGATCGCCGAGATGATCGCCTGCGAGGAGCTGGGCTTCTGCAAGAAGGGCGAGGCGGGGCCGTTCGTGGCCGCCGGCCGCAGCGACTACGGCGGCGACGTCGTCGTCAACCCGCGCGGCGGCCTGATCGGCTGCGGCCATCCGCTCGGAGCCACCGGCGTCGCCCAGGCCGCCGAGGCCTTCGTGCAGCTGCGCGGCGAGGCCGGCGCCCGCCAGGTTCCCGACGCCGCCGTCGCGCTGACCCACAACAACTCCGGCATGGGCGAGCACGTGGTGATGATCTACGGGTCGGAGCCGGCGTGAGGATCGCGTGAGCGAGACGGTTGCCGTCCTCGGGCCCGGGCGGATCGGGCGCCAGATCGCGCTGGCGTTCGCGCTGGGCGGCTGCCGCGTGCGGCTCATCGACGTCAAGGACGGCCGCACGGTGGCCGACGCCGAGCGCACGCTGGCCGACGCCCGGCGCGAGATCGCCCGCGACGTCGGGCTCATGGTCGAGGAGAACGTGCTCGAGGCCGCCGCCGGCAGCGCCGCGCTCGCGCGCATCGAGGAGCGTGTCGGCCTCGGCGCCCTCGACGACTGCGATTTCGTGCAGGAGGCGCTGCCGGAGACGGTCGCCCTCAAGCGGGCGGCCTTCGCGCGCCTGGGCGCGGTGATCGCCGACGACGCGATCGTCGCCTCGACCTCGTCCACGATCTCGCCCTCGCACCTCATGGACGCCCTGCCCCGCCCCCAGCGCTTCCTGGTCGCCCACTGGCTGAACCCGGCGCACATCATCCCGCTGGTCGAGGTCGTGCCGGGCCCGGCCACGGCCCCGGCGACGATCGAGCGCACGCTGGCGATCCTCGAGCGGCTGGGCAAGGCGCCGGTGAGGTGCAACGACTCGCCGGGCTTCATCGTCCCGCGCCTGCAGGTGCTGCTCATGAACGAGGCGGTGCGGCTCGTCGAGGAGGGGGTCGCCACGGCCGAGGACGTGGACCGGGCGATCCGCACCGGCATGGGCTTCCGCTACGCCTCGCTGGGTGTGTTCGAGTTCATCGACTGGGGCGGCGTGGACATCCTCTTCCGCGCCAGCCGCTACATGACGGAGGCGCTCGGCGCCGAGCGCTTCAAGCCGGCGCGCCTGGTCGAGCAGAAGATGGCCGGCAACGAGCTGGGCCCCAAGACGGGCCGCGGCTTCTTCGACTACGCGGGAGACAAGCGCGACGCGTTCGAGACCGAGAAGGTGCGCGCGCTGCTGCGCCGCCTGCGCACGGAGCGGCCCGCGTGATCCTCATCGAGCACGCGACGATCGTCACCGTGGACGCCGAGCGCCGCATCCTGCGCGACGGCTCGATCCTGGTGGACGGCCGCGACATCGTGCAGGTGGGACCCGCCGGCCAGGTGGCGCCGCCGCGGACGCCCGAGCGCGTGCTCGACGGCCGGCGCCGTCTCGTCGCCCCCGGCTTCGTGGACACGCACGTGCACCTCACCGAGCACCTCAGCCGCGGGCTCATGCGCGACGACATCCCGGTGACGCGCTACCTGCCGGACTGGCTGCTGCCGCTCTACTCCACGGTGACGCCGGAGGAGGAGCAGACGGCCGCGCTGCTGGCATGCGTGGAGATGATCCGCACGGGGACCACGACGTTCTGCGAGGCGGGCACGCTCTTCGACGTGCCGGCCGTCGCCGACGTGGTGGAGGACGTCGGCATGCGCGCGATCCTGGGCCGCTGGACCTGGGACCTCGACGGCCAGGCCGGGCGCATGCGGCAGTCCACCGACGAGGCGCTTGGTCACGCCGCCGACGTGCTGGCCAAGGTCCACGGGCGCGCCGGCGGCCGCATCGGCGCCTGGCCGCTGCTGCTGGGCTTCGGCACCTGCTCGGAGGCGCTGATGCGCGGCGCCCGCGACCTCGCCGACGCCTACCGCGTCGGCTGGGGCATGATGAACCTCGCGCTGCACCCGCGCCTGGGCACGCGCGACACGCTGAGCGTCGAGCGCCTGGACGCGCTGGGGCTGCTCGGCCCGACGACCAAGCTGGCCCACATGATCTACGTCGGCGACGCCGAGGTCGCGACGCTGGCCCGGCGCGGCGTGAAGATCGCGCACTGCCCGAGCGCGGCGCTCAAGCACACCAAGGGCCTGGCCGCGCACGGCCGCTTCCCCGAGATGCTGCAGGCCGGCGTGTGCGTCTCGCTGGGCGGCGACAGCGGCAACGGCTCGAACCACTTCGACATGCTGCGCCTCATGTACCTGGCGGCGACGGTCTTCAAGGACGCGCGGCTGGACGTCGGCGTCATGCCGGCCGAGCGCGTGCTCGAGATGGCGACGATCGGGGGCGCCGAGGCGCTGCTGCTCGAGCGCCAGATCGGCTCCATCGAGGTCGGCAAGCGCGCCGACCTCGTGCTCTACGACCTGGACACGCCGGAGTGGCGGCCGCTGCTCAATCCCGTCAACAACCTCGTGTACGCGGCCAGCGGCGCCAGCGTGAGGACCGTGCTCGTCGACGGCCGCGTCGTGCTCGACGAGGGCCGGCTCACGACCGTGGACGAGCCCGCGCTCTACGCGCGCGTCGAGCGGCTGAGCCGTGAGCACGTCCGCCGGGCCGGCGTGCCGGTCGAATCGAAATGGCCGGTGGTGGGCTGAGGAGACCATGAGCTACTTCCGCGCGACGGATCCGTTCCCGCTGGAGGCGCCCGACTTCACCAAGCTGCACGAGTTCTACACGCGGCTGGGGCAGGGGCGGCTCAGCACCACGACGTGCGCGACCTGCGGGGCCGCCGCCTGGCCGCCGCGCGGGTTCTGTCCCGAGTGCGGCGGTGACGCGTTCCAGTGGGTGGACCTGCCGGCCGAGGGTACCGTGCACGCGTTCACCGTGCAGGACACCGGGCTGCCGGCCGGCTTCACCGGCCCGCGCGTGTTCGCGATCGTCAAGGTCGGCGGCCACCGTGTCTTCTCGATCCTGCTCGAGGCCGATCCCGCGCAGGTGCGCATCGGCCAGCGCGTGCGGCTCACGCCGCTGGCGATCGCCGCCGATCCCAAGGGCAATCCCCGATGGCTGCCGGCGTTCACACCCTCGGCGTGATCTCGGACACGCACGGGCTCGTGCGGCCGCAGGCGCTGGCCGCGCTGGCGGGCGTCGAGCGCATCGTGCACGCCGGCGACATCGGCGAGGCGGCGGTGCTGGCCGCGCTGGCGCGCGTGGCGCCGGTCACCGCCGTGCGCGGCAACAACGACCGCGGCCGCTGGGCGGCCGGCATCCCCGCGACCGGGGTGGTCGAGGTGGGGGGCGTGTCGCTCTACGTGCTGCACGACCTGCACGAGCTGGACCTGGACCCGCGCGCGGCCGGCTTCGCGGCCGTCATCGCCGGCCACAGCCACCAGCCGCGCGTCGAGGAGCGCGCGGGCGTCCTCTTTCTGAACCCGGGCAGCGCCGGCCCGCGCCGCTTCCGGCTGCCCGTCTCGGTCGCGCGGCTGACGATCCGCGGCGGCCGGCTCAGCGCGCAGCTCGTCACGCTGGAGATCGCCGCCGCATGAAGGTCCTCGTCGCCAAGCCCGGACTGGACGGCCACGACCGCGGCGCCAAGGTCGTCGCCCACGCGCTGCGGGATGCCGGCGTCGAGGTGGTGTACTCCGGGCTCAAGCGCACGCCGGAGGAGATCGTGGCCGAGGCGATCCAGGAGGACGTGGACGTCGTGGGCCTGTCGGTGCTGTCGGGCGCCCACCTGCCGCTGGCCCGCCGCGTGCTGGAGGGGCTGCGCGCCCAGGGCGCCGCCGAGATCCGCGTGGTCGTCGGCGGCATCGTCCCCCCGCGCGACGTGGAGGCGCTGACCGCGCTGGGCGTGAGCCGCGTGTTCCCGATGGGCACGCCGCTGCCGGAGATCGTGAAGTTCTTCCAGGAGGTGTCGCCATGAGGGAGGTGCGGCTGCACGCCGGCATTCCCGTGAAGCCCGTCTACGGTCCCGAGGACCTGGCCGGCCGCGACGCCGAGCGCGACCTCGGCCGGCCCGGCGAGTACCCGTTCACGCGCGGCATCCACACGCACATGTACCGCGAGCGGCTGTGGACGATGCGCCAGTACGTCGGCTTCGGCACGCCGGCCGAGACGAACGCGCGCTTCAAGTACCTCATGGCCCACGGTCAGGACGCGCTCAACGTCGCGTTCGACCTGCCGACGCAGCTCGGCCTCGACTCGGACGATCCGCGCGCCGACGGCGAGGTCGGCCGCGTCGGCATGGCGATCGACACGCTGGCCGACATGGAGGAGGCGTTCGCCGGCATCCCGCTCGATCGCGTGAGCGTGTCGCTGACGATCAACGGCATGGCGGCGCCGATCACCGCCATGTACTACGCGGTCGCCGACCAGCAGGGGGCGGCCGCCGATCGCGTGGTGACGACGCCGCAGAACGACATCCTCAAGGAGTTCGTCGCTCGCGGCACCTGGATCTACCCCGTCGATCCCTCGCTGCGGCTGGTCGGCGACCTCATCGAGTTCTCGGCGCGGCACTACCCGCGCTCCAACCCGGTCTCGGTGTGCGGCTACCACATCCGCGAGGCCGGCTGCACGACCGCGCAGGAGATGGCCTACGGCCTGGCCATCGCCGCCGCCTACGTGGACATGATGGTGCGGCGCGGGATGGACGTGGACGACTTCGCCCCCCGCGTGTCGTTCAACTTCACGTGCTGGGGGAAGATCTTCGAGGAGGCGGCCAAGTTCCGGGCGGGCCGGCGGCTCTACGCGCGCATGCTGCGCGAGCGGTTCGGCGCCCGGAACCCGAAGTCGTGGATGTTCCGCTCGCTGATCGGCGGCGGCGGCTCGGCCTTCACGGTGCAGGAGCCCGAGAACAACATCGTCCGCGGCGCCTACATCGCGCTGGCCGCCGCGCTCAGCGGGGCCCAGACGATGGCGCTGCCGACCTACGACGAGGCCTACACGATCCCGTCGGCGAAGGCGCAGCTGATCGCGCTGCGGACGATGCAGATCTGCGCCGAGGAGTCGGGCGCCGCCGACACGGTGGATCCGCTGGCCGGCTCCTACTACGTCGAGACGCTCACCAACCAGATGGAGGACGCCATCGTCGCCGAGCTGGCGGCCGTGGACCGCATGGGCGGCATCGTGGAGGCGGTGAAGACGGGCGCCATCCAGGCCGAGGTCGCCCGCCAGGCCTATCTCTTCGAGCAGAAGCTGATCTCCGGCGAGATCCCCAAGGTCGCCGTCAACTGCCACGTCGGCGAGCACGCCGCCGAGGCCGACCGCGACGTGGAGCTGTACGCCTTCGACCCGCGCGTGGCCGCGACGCAGGTGGCCAAGCTCGCCCGGGTGCGGCGCGAGCGCGACGACCGCGCCGCCCGGGCCGCGCTGGCGCGCCTGACCGACGCGGCGCGCGGCAGCGCCAACCTCATGCCGGCGATCGTGGAGGCGGTGAAGGCCTACGCGACGCTGGGCGAGATCTGCCAGGCCATGAAGACCGTGTTCGGCGAGCACAAGGAGCCCGTGAAATGGTGACCGCGCAGCGCTTCGCCCAGGGCATGACGTTCCCGCAGTACTGCACGTTCGTCGGCACGCCGGACAACCTCAAGCGCGAGGGCGCGTTCAACCGCCCGCGCAAGGACTACGGCGACTTCTTCCGCACGGCCTACGAGGCCACGCAGCTGACCGAGGCGCAGCGCGGCGCGCTGGCCTGGCTGGCCGCCCAGCCCGGCGGCCCGGCCAAGGTGCTGGTGATCTCCGAGGACTGGTCGTCGGACTGCCGGCGCGACGTGCCGGTCATCGCCAGGCTGGCCGACACGGCGGGCTGGGAGCTGCGCATCTTCACGCGCGACGGCCAGAAGATCAGCAGCACGCCGGCGCCCGATCCGAAGGAATCGCCGAACGCCGACCTCATGGCCCAGTTCCTGCGCCGCCGCGACGGCCAGACGTTCCAGTCCATCCCGATCGCGGCCTTCTACACGAAGGACTTCCAGCACCTGTACACGTACCTGGAGTTCCCGGCGATCTACCACAAGGACCGCGTGGTCGGCGCGATCCGGGCGGCGAAGCCCGGCGAGCCGAAGGAGGCGGCGATGGAGCGCGGGCTGCGCGACTTCTTCGCGTTCCAGGACACGCCGATGTTCCGCCTCTTCGCCGGCGCCACCGCCGACGAGATCATCGCCATGCTGCACGAGCGGCTGCGGGTGGGCTCGCTGGCGTGACCGAGCGCCCGCGGGTCATCGGCACCTCCGTTCCCAAGCGCGACGGCGCCGACAAGGTCACCGGCCGCACGCGCTTCCTGCACGACCTCGCCCTGCCGCGGCTGGCCCACGGCAAGATCTTGCGCGCGCGCCACCCCCACGCGCGCCTCGTGCGGATCGACACCCGCCGCGCCGCTGCGCTGCCCGGGGTGCTGGCGGTGATCACCGGCGCCGACGTCGAGCAGCACCCGTTCGGCTTCGCGCGCGACCAGGTGGCGCTCAAGGTCGGCACGGTGCGGTGCGTGCGCGACGAGATCGCGGCCGTCGCCGCCGAGACGGCGGTCATCGCCGAGGAGGCGCTGGCGCTGATCGACGTCGAGTACGCCGAGCTGCCGGCCGTGTTCGATCCCGAGGCGGCGATGCGCCCGGGCGCGCCGCTCGTCCACGACGAGCGCGTCACGAACCTCACCGACCTGCGCTACCAGTTCAGCCACGGCGACGTGGACGCCGCCTTCGCCGAGGCGGCCGTCGTGGTGGAGGGCGAGTACCGGCTGAGCTTCGTGACGCCGGCCTGCCTGGGCACGATGGTGGCGATCGCCGAGTGGGACCTGGCCGACCGGCTCACGATGTGGTCCACCACGCAGGTGCCCTTCCTCTACCAGCGCGATCTCGCCCAGGCCCTCGGCATCACCGGCGACCGCGTGCGCGTGCTGCAGCCGCCGGTCGGCGGCAATTTCGGCCGCGGCCTCGACCTCTACCCGATCGACGTGATCGCCGCGCTGCTGGCCCGGCGCGTGCGGCGGCCGGTGAAGATCGAGTTCGAGCGCCTGGAGGAGTTCATCGCGTGCCCGACGCGCGAGCCGTGCACGATCCGGCTGCGCACGGCCGCCGCCGCCGACGGCCGGCTGCTGGCCCGTGACTGCCACGTCGTGATCGACAACGGCGCCTACGTGTCCTGGGGCTCGACGACGCCCTACGTGATGCTCTCTACGGTCGCCGGCCTCTACCGCTGCCCGGCCGTGCGCTTCGACACGACGATCGCCTACACGAA
>DASSLH010000018.1:0-2709 GCA_035689625.1 Candidatus Methylomirabilota bacterium
GATCGCGGCGATCGCGTCCTTCTCGCGCGTGAACACGCGGGCCGGCCCGACCTTGCGATAGACGCCGTCGGCGTCGACGACGCTGGGATCGATCGCCGTGCTCTTGATGACCGAGCCCTCGGGGGCGAGGTTGCCGCGCGGAAACGTCGCCGTGCTCGTCAGCCCCCGGCGCCGCGCCTCGGCCGGCGCCATGATCACGTCGTCGGGATCGACACCGTCCTGGCTGCGCAGGCGCTCGCGCAGCGCGCGCCGGCGCTCGCAGCCCTCCCACCAGTCGAGCAGCGCGCCCAGCCGCTCGCCGGCCACCGTGACGCAGTCGAGGTCGAGCAGGCCCTCGCGGCGCAGGTGCAGCATGACCTCGGGCACGCCGCCGGCCAGGAACACCCGCACGGTCGGATGGCCGACCGGGCCGTTGGGCAGCACGTCCACCAGTCGCGGTACGCGGCGGTTGACCGCACTCCACTCCTCCACCGTCGGCCGGCGCAGCCCGGCCGCGTGGGCGATGGCCGGCAGGTGCAGGAGCAGGTTCGTCGAGCCGCCGAAAGCCGCGTGCACGACCATCGCGGTGCGCACGGCGGCGTCGGTCAGCACGTCGCGCACGGCGAGCGCGCGGGCCTGCAGGCCCAGCAGCGCGCGCGCCGAGCGCCGCGCCATGTCGCGCCAGATCGGCTGGCCGGACGGCGCCAGCGCGCTGTGCGGCAGCGCCAGACCGAGGGCCTCGCCAATCACCTGCGAGGTCGCCGCGGTGCCGAGGAACTGGCAGCCGCCGCCCGGCGAGCCGCAGGCGCGACAGCCGAGCTCGGCGGCCGACTCCAGCGACAGCTCGCCGTGGGCGAAGCGCGCGCCGATGGACTGCACCTTGCCGGCGTCCTCGCCCTCGATCGGCGGCAGCGTGACGCCGCCCGGCACCAGCACGCACGGCAGGTCGCGGCTGCCCGCCAGCGCCATCATCATCGCCGGCAGCCCCTTGTCGCAGGTCGCCACGCCCAGCACGCCGCGGCGCGTGGGCAGCGAGCGGATGAGCCGCCGGAAGACGATCGCCGCGTCGTTGCGGTAGGCGAGGCTGTCCATCATCCCGACGGTGCCCTGCGTGCGGCCGTCGCAGGGATCCGAACAGAACGCGGCGAACGGCAGGGCGCCGCGGCCGGCCAGCTCCTGGGCGGCCTCCTGCATCAGCAGGCCGACCTCCCAGTGGCCGGTGTGATAGCCGAGCGCGATCGGCCGGCCGTCGGCGGCGCGGATGCCGCCCTGCGTGCTGAGGATCAGGTACTGCGGCCGGCCCAGCTCGCTGGGCTCCCAGCCCATGCCGGCGTTCTGCGTGAGGCCGAAGATGTCGCCGCTGGCGCTGTCGCGCAGCATCTCGGCGGTGAGCGGCAGGCGGCCGGCGGGACCGGCGCCTTTGGTAACCACGTCGAGCACGGAGGCGTCGCTATCGAGCAGGTCGTGAAGGTCGATCACACGGCTCATCGGCGCAGGCTATGCGCAGACACGACGGCCGTCAAGGAGCGCGCCGGCCCGCTCGGTCCCCTGCCGCCGCTGCGCTTCGGGGACCGACGAGGAGGAGGAAGCGGCAGAAACTCCTCCACACGAGCCGGCGCCTGTTGAAGGACGAGCAAGAAGCGGGCCGCCGGCTCGCGCGACTCAGCCGAGCTCGTCGAGGGTCAGCCGCACGCTGGGCGCGAAGGTCTGCAGGAAGTAGCGGACCTCGGGCAGGTCGATACCGTCCACGGTCGCCCGCAGCGCCTGCTCGGCGCGCGAGAACTCGCGGTTGCCGGCCGCGACCTCCTCGACGCACTTCATGTAGGCGCAGAGCTTGTCGGCCGCCTTGACCAGGTCCCAGCACGCCTCGTCCGCCTCGGCGGCGAAGAACAGCGGGCGGAAGTCGTCGCGCAGCGCCTCCGGCACCATGGCCAACAGCCGCTGGCTGGCGGCCGCCTCGATGTCGCGATAGGCCGTGCGGATCTCGGGGTTGAAATACTTCACCGGCGCCGGCATGTCGCCGGTGAGCACCTCGCCGGCGTCGTGGTAGAGCGCGAGCACGGCGGCGCGCGCCGGGTCCACGCGGCCGCCGAAGAGCCGGTTGCGGACCGTCGCCAGCGTGTGGGCGATGACCGCCACGCGGTGGCTGTGCTCCTGGATGCTCTCCGGATACGTCGTGTGCATCAGCCCCCAGCGCTTGATGAATTTCATCCGCGCCAGGTAGGCGAAGAGGTGGCTCACGCCCGGGATGATATCTCAGGAGCCGGCGGTCAGCCGCTCGGCCAGCACCCGCAGCGTCGCGGGCTCGACGTCGGACACGAGCGCGTAGCCGAGGTCGCCGCGGCGCCAGAGGGCGGTGGTGAAACCGCGCACGGCGTCGAGGTGCACGTCCACGCCGCCGATGGGCGTGAGCCCGCGGCGCGGCCAGCGCAGACCCTCGGCGCGAAAGACGAACAGCGAGATCACGTGGCGCCGATGGCCGTAGACGAAGATCGCGGCCTTGCGATCGAGGTAGTAGCCGACGGCCCCGCCCTCCAGGGGAAACTGCTCGTCGCCGCCGAACGCGACGACCGGCGCGAAGTCCAGCCGCCCCGCGAACCACGGGCGCACCTGGTGGCTGTCGCTGCTCTTGACCTCCAGCGGCTGCTGGGCCACCAGCAGGCGTTCGTGGTCGTTGACGGCCTCGCCGACCAGCAGCGCCGCCGCCTCGCGGTCGGGACGCGCGATCAG
>DASSLH010000019.1:0-19976 GCA_035689625.1 Candidatus Methylomirabilota bacterium
TCGACTGCAGCGCCTCGTCGCGCCGGTCGACGGGATCCTGGGTCGGGCGCAGCGGCGGATCCTCGAGGTTGTTCTGCGGCAGGAACGTCAGCAGCTCACGGATGAGCGCGAGGCATTCCTCCTCGCCGTCGGCCGCGAAATGGGCGACGCCCGAGGTCGTACCGTGCGTGGCGGCGCCGCCGAGGTCCTCGGCCGTGACGTTCTCATGGGTCACGGCCTTGATGACGTCGGGACCCGTCACGAACATGTACGAGGTGTTCTTGACCATGAACACGAAGTCGGTGATCGCCGGCGAGTACACCGCGCCGCCCGCGCAGGGGCCCATCACGGCCGAGATTTGCGGGATCACCCCGGAGGCCAGCGTGTTGCGCAGGAAGATGTCGGCATAGCCGCCGAGCGAGGCCACGCCCTCCTGGATGCGGGCGCCGCCGGAGTCGTTGAGGCCGACGACCGGCGCGCCGGTCTTCAGCGCGAGGTCCATGATCTTGCAGATCTTGCGCGCGTAGGCCTCGCTGAGCGAGCCGCCGAACACGGTGAAGTCCTGCGCGAAGACGAACACCGGCCGGCCGTGCACGCGGCCGGAGCCGGTGACGACGCCGTCGCCGAGGATGCGCTGCTCCTCCATGCCGAAGTCGTGGCTCTGGTGGACGACGAACTTGTCCACCTCCAGGAACGAGCCGGGATCGAGCAGCAGGTCGACGCGCTCGCGCGCCGTCTTCTTGCCGGCCTTGTGCTGGCGGCGAATGCGCTCCTCGCCGCCGGCCTGCTCGGCCTGGGCGTGGCGCCGTCGCAGCTCGGCGAAGCGGTCGTCGGCCGACATGGCTCCACTTTCGTTGATTCGTGCGACCTTTTCCAGCGATAATTCTCCCCCGTGCAGTCGTGGGCCTCGCTCGTCCTGATGCTGTGCGCGGTCGCGCTGACCGCGGCCCTGGTCTCGGCCATCCTGGCCCTGCGCCGGGCGCTGCGGCGGATGGACGCCGTGCTGGCGATCGTCGAGCAGGAGCTGCGGCCGCTCATCGGGCAGGTCAACGGGCTCAGCGAGGACATTCGTGATCTCACGCGGGAGAGCCGCCGGGAGATCACGCGGATCGGCGAGGTGACCGAGGACGTGCAGCGCGTCGCCGCCAGCCTGGGCCGGGTCGCCTCCGGCCTGGCCGGGCTCGCCCGCGCGGGCCAGCTCATCGGCCTGGCGGCCGGCCTGCGGCGCGGCGTGGACGTCTTCGTGCACCGGCTGCGAGGGCAGCAAGGAGATCATCATGGCAAGTGAACGCAACGACGCAGCGGGCTATCTGGGCTGGTTCTTCCTGGGCGGGCTGGTCGGCGCGGCCGCCGCGCTGCTGCTGACGCCCAAGACGGGCAAGGAGACGCGCGAGCTGCTGAGCACGCGCGGCGCGGAGTTCGCCCGGCGCGCGCAGGAGTTCGCCACCGACGCGCAGGGACACGCCGGCGAGTGGCTGGACAAGAGCCGCGAGCTGTTCGAGGAGCAGACGCAGCGCCTCATGACGGCGTTCGAGGCCGGCAAGGACGCGATGCGCGAGGAGATGCGCAAGGGGCCGATCCCGCCACGTGGCTGAAGTCGAGCTCCCGAACCCGCACGAGCTGGAGGAGCAGCGCGACAAGGCGTTCAGCCGCCGTGTCGCGCTGACCACCGCCATCTACGCGGTGGTGCTGGCGCTGGCCTCGCTGGGCGGCAGCTACGCGATGAAGCACATGCTGCTCGCCCAGCAGCAGGCCTCCGACCAGTGGGCGTTCTACCAGGCCCGCTCCGTGCGCGAGCACCTCTACCGCTCGCAGAAGCTCACCACCGAGCTGGCGCTGGCCGAGCCCTCCGCGCTCAAGGGCCCCGAGCGCGCGAAGTACGAGGCGCTGGCCAAGCGGTTCGCCGAGGAGGAGCAGCGCTACAACGCCGGCAAGAAGGATGTCGAGGTCGAGGCCCGCCGACTGGAGGAGGAGCGCGACCGCCACACCGCGCGCGATCCCTACTTCGAGTTCGCCGAGGTCCTGCTGCAGATCGCCATCGTCAGCGCCTCGGTCTCGATCCTGTCCACCTCACGCGCGATGTTCTTCTTCTCGCTCGTCCTGGCCGTCGGCGGCGCGCTGTTCACCGCCAACGGCTTCCTGCTGTTCTTCCACCTGCCGTTCCTGCGTCACTAGCCTTGATGCTCTACCGACGTGCAGTGGGCGGCGCCCCGGGTCCATGGATGGGCCTGCTTCCATTGCTCGCCTGATTCCTCCGCCGTCGCAATCTGTGTCGGCGTCACTCGTTGCTGCAACGATCGCGCGCGTCCGGGTCGGTCCTCGAGGGCGAGTTGAACGCAACTGACATGCTGTCTGCAACCTGGAAGCCGCGATGCCGCCCACCGGGCAAGGGTTACCCACTTGTACGCGGAGACATCATCCGGCTGCCCTAGCCGGCCCTCGCTCTCAAGGACGCCGAGCTCATAGAGGGCGATCGGCCAGCAAAGGTCGGCCGCCTTGCGATAGTACGCAGCGGCTCTCGCGTAGTCCGGCGGCTCGCGATACTGAAATACGGTTCCCAGCATCTCCCAGCCACCGCCGGGCCCCCCGCGTTCGTACCAGTACACAGCCTTGTCGAAGTCCGGCGCGACACCGATGCCCTGCAGATACAGGCTTCCCAGAACTGCCGCCGACTTGAGGTCCCCCTCCTCGGCGAGTCGATGGTGCAGCTCGAATAGACGGACGTTCCGCTCCTGAACCACGCCCGAGCCGCACGCCGACGTCGCGCCGAGTATTGCCGCAATGGCAAGGATCGAAGTCGCATATCCCATGGCGCTCAGCCACCGTTGGAACTGCCAACTTCCGTCATTGCGAGTCGCTACCGATATCCGGGCCGGAGAGCCGACGAGTGCTCCGAACGTGAAGGCCCCCGCAGGTAACATCGTGCTCCAATTCACTGCTATGCCCCTACGAGAAGCGCGCACTTCAACGACGATGCCAAACCGCGAAATCGCGCGCCACTGTGCAGGCGGTTCATCACGAACACCCGCAACAATGATCCGATCAGGCGAGCTGGCTACCAATAGCGGAGAGCGCTGATCCGAAGTGTTCCCGGCTTTCCTTCCGGTTTCCCTTACGCCAGGAAGGCCGTCACCACCATCGCCACGGTGAGGACGATCAGCGCCACCGTGGTCGCCCAGGCGACGAGGTTGTAGGCGCGGCCGTTGACGAAGGTCCCCATCAGCCCGTGCTGGTTGATCAGCAGCACCATGAGCACCAGCACGAACGGCAGCAGCACGCCGTTCATCACCTGCGAGAACAGGATGATCTGCAGCAGCGGCACCCCGGGCACCAGGATGGCGCCGGCGCTGACCACGATGATGAGCGTGTACAGCCAGTAGAATTCCGGCGCCTCGCCGAACGTGCGGTTGACGCCCGCCTCCAGCCCGAGCCCCTCGCAGACGCTGTAGGCGGTGGCCAGCGGCAGGATCGAGGCCGCGAACAGGGAGGCGTTGGCCAGTCCCAGCGCGAAGAGGGCCCAGGCGTAGCGCCCGGCCAGCGGCGCCAGCGCCCTGGCCGCGTCGGCCGCGTCGCGGATGTCCGTCGTGCCCGCCACGTGCAGGGTCGCGGCGCAGGCGATGACGATGAAGGCCGCCACCAGCACGGCGAAGATCGAGCCGAGGACGACGTCGAACCAGGACTTGGCGTAGTCGCTGATCTTCACCTCCTTCTCGACGACCGAGGACTGCAGATAGAACTGCATCCAGGGCGCGATCGTGGTGCCGATGATGCCGACCATCATGGCGACGCCATCCAGGGTCAGCGGCGCCCGCGGCACGATGCTGCCCCAGGCCACCGCCGCCCAGTCCGGCCGCGCCAGCAGGCCCGAGACCGGGTAGGCCAGGTAGAGCACGCAGGCGACGAGGAACGCCTTCTCGACGGAGCGATAGGTGCCGAACACGATGAGCCACCAGACGGTCACCGCGCCGGCGGGCACCGACACGTAGCGGCTGACGCCGAACAGCTCGAGGCTGGAGGCGAGGCCGGCGAACTCCGCCACCGCGTTCGCGAGGTTGGTGACGAGCAGCGCCAGCATGAGGATCGCGGTGAGGCGAAGGCCGAACTGCTCGCGGATGAGGTCGGCCAGGCCCTTGCCGGTGACCGCGCCCATGCGCGCGCACATCTCCTGCACGACGATCAGCGCCACCAGCACGGGGACCATCAGCCACAGCAGCGAGTACCCGTAGCGGGCGCCGGCCACCGAGTACGTGTAGATGCCGCCGGCGTCGTTGTCGACGTTGCTGGTGATGATGCCGGGGCCCATCACGGCGAACAGCGCGGCGAGCTGGACCGACAGCGATCCGAGGCGGCGACCGAGCGGCATCGGGTCAGCGGGTGGGAGCCAACCGCCTGAGCACGTCCTCGATGCTGATGAGGCCGACGAGCACGCCGGACTCGTCGATGACGCAGAGCGTTCGCAGGTGGTACTTCTCGAAGCGCTCCACGACCTCGCGGAGCGGGGCCGCCGGCGTCACCGTCGCCGGCTCCGGGCGCAGCAGCGCGACCAGCGGCTCGGGCGCCGCCGCCCGCACGAGGTGCACGAGCGCGACCACGCCCACGAAGCGGTCCGCCTCGTCGGCGACCGGGATGTCGCCCACGTCGGCCAGCAGGTCGGCCTCCGCCTCGCGCAAGCGGGCCCGCGTCTGCTCGACCGACCAGGTGGCGCCGGCCCGGAAGAAATCCGTCGTCATGAGGCCGCCGGCGGTGTTCTCGCCGAACTCGAGGAGCTCGCGGACGTCCTTGGCCTCGTCCGCCTCCATGGCCGCCAGCAGCTCCTGCGAGCGCTCCTGGGGCAGCTCGCCGAGCACGTCGGCCGCCTCGTCCGGCTGCATCTCCTCGAGGACGTCCGCCGCCTGGTCGGTGTGCATCGTCTCCACGACCGCGGCCTGGACCGACGGCTCCGCCTCGGCGAGCGCGTCGGCCGCGATCTCGGGCGCCATCTGGGAGACGATCGCGCTGCGCTCGACGCGGCCCAGGTCCTCGATGATGTCGGCGAGATCGGCCGGGTGCATGCGCGCCAGCTGCTGGTGGACCTTCAGCCTGATGCGCGAGGAGTGGGGCTCGACGAGGCCGACGTAGTCCCAGGGGATCGCCTGCTCCGGCAGGCCGGCGGCCACCCGGCGCACGAGCCCCGGCGACAGCAGGCCGGTGAACAGCCGCCGCACAGCCCCCGCCAGGCCGATCTCGACGCGCCGGAGCGCCAGGTCGTGGCCCTGGCGGTCCAGCATGATGTCGTTCACGCGAACGACCTTGTGCCCCTGGATGTCGATGATCTGGCGGTCGAGGACGTCGCGCTTGAGCAGGATCGCCTCGCCCTCGACGCCGGCGATGTCCTGCGGCAGCACCGAGGGCGCCAGGATGACGCGGCGGTGCTCGGGCGAGAACGTCTCGACGCTCGACCAGGCGACCACCCCGACGTCCTTGCCGCGCCGGACGAGCAGCCCATCCACCTGGCCCCGGAGCGTGTCGACGCGCAGGTCCTCGACGCGGCCGATCCGCGCGCCGTCCGCCGTCCGGACCGGCAGGTCGAGGACCTCGGAGAGATGCAGCACGGCCGCCACATTGCCACATCGCGGGACGCCGTGCAGCACAATGACCGTCATGGACGAGAGGCCGCCGGTCGCCGGCCACCGCCCTGCTGCACTGGCTGGCGTGAGCTAGGTCGGCAGCACCCCCGAGGGCGTGGTCGCGCGCGGGATCACGCTGATCCCGCCGTTCTCCTCGAGCACCGCCACCCGCACGTGCTCGATGTCCGCCACGCCGGCCCGGCGCATGGCCGCGTGCAGGTCGTCGAGGCTGATCCGCTCGCGGGCGAGGTTGTCCTGCAGCAGCTTGCCGTTGTGGATGAGGATGGTCGGGGTGGCCTCCAGCAGGCGGCGCAGCCGCTTGGAGCGGTAGGTCACCTCCACCAGCACGCCATTGATGACGAGGATGACGACGGCCCCGAGGAGGCCGCCGCCGAGCGAGTTGTCGGGCCCGATCACCGCGTTCTGCACGACGTTCGAGATCACCAGCAGCACGACGAGGTCGAACGGCGTCAGCTGGCCCACCTGCCGCTTGCCGGTGAAGCGAAAGGCCAGCAGCAGGAACAGGTACACGACGACCGAGCGGACGATCTTCTCGGCGACGGACACCTCGGGGACGAACAGGTTCGGCACGCTAGTCCTTCTTCACCTCGCTGCTCTTGGCCTCGCTCGCCTTGGCCTCGTCGCCGGCGGCGCCGTCCGCGATGCCCTTCTTGAACTCGTTCATCGACTTGCCGAGCGAGCGCGCCAGCTCCGGCAGCTTCTGGCCGCCGAACAGCACCAGCGCGATCACCAGGATGATCATCAGCTCCTGCGACCCCAGACCGAACATCGATGGCTCCTTTCTGCTTCGCGCGTCTCAGCGGTGGCGCGTCACCGGGCGATGCGACGTCCGCGCCGGTCCCTTGCGGCGCCAGCGGCGGCGGGGCCGCTCGACCTTCAGCTCGGCCAGCACCCAGGACCCGCCGCCGGTGCGCGATGCCACCCAGACCAGCCGATGCTCCACGCCCCCGTCCCCGTAGAACGTTGCCGAGTTGTCCATCGTCTCCGCCTTCCTCGGGTGGGACGCCGCCGGGACCACGGCACCATGCGTGGGAACGGAAGCGTCGTCCGAACAACCGGAGGGCGTCAGACCAGGGGCGGAGCGCGGGAGGCCGGCCGCGGCAGCGGCGCGCTGACGGCGGCGGGCGTCACGGGTGGATCGAGCGCCACGGCGCCGGTCGGCGAGAGCGGCGGCGCGATGTCGGGCACCACGCCGGCGGTGCGATCCCACATGAGGATCGCCACCTCGTCGCCGTCGCCGCCGTCGTACATGCCGCCGATCCAGGTCGGATCGGGGACCATGGTGGCCCCGATCGCCGGCGCCGCGAACAGCACCAGGCTCAGGAGCACCAGGATCAGGCGTCGATCACACCACCGCATCGCCGTATCGTAGTCCGGCCGGCCCCGGCCGGTCAAACCCGAGCGGGGCCCGTCCCGGCCCGGGCGGCGCGCCGCCAGCGCGAGGCCAGCCCGAACAGGAGCAGCGTGACGCCGAACACGCAGACCACGGTGGCGCCGGTCGGCAGGTCGAGCACGGCGGAGGCCGCCATGCCGATCACGCTCACCAGCGTGCCGAAGGCCCAGCCGACCAGCAGGCGGGTCATGACCGAGCCGCCCAGGGTCACGCCGGCCAGCGCCGGCACGATCAGGTACGAGAACACCAGCAGCACGCCCGCGATGCGCACGCTGCTGGCCACCACGACGCCGAACGAGGCGTAGAACACGAAGTCCCAGACCCGCACCCGCCAGCCCTCGTCGTAGGCCGTGTCAGGATCGATCGAGATGAGGAAGAACGGCTTGCGGCAGAGCCAGTGCAGGATGCCGACCAGCGAGTAGAGCACCGCGACCTTGCCGACCTCGAAGGGACCGACGGCGAGCAGGTTGCCGACCAGCATGCCGCGCACCTGCTCGGCGCCGTGGGCGGCGCGATCGGACACCAGCACCGCCGCCGCCGAGGACACCGCGTAGACGACGCCGATCACCGCCTCCTGGGAGACGTGCTTGCGCCGGCTGCGCGTGAGCGCCAGCACGAAGGCGCCGACGAGCGTGGCGGCCAGGGCGTACGCATAGGACTGCCACGTGTCGGTGTCGTAGCCGAGCAGGAACGCGCCGGTGGCGCCGAGCGCGGCGATCTGCGCCATCGCGATGTCCACGAACACGACCTCGCGGGCCAGCACGTGCACGCCGAGATAGGCGTGGATGCCGGTGAGCACGAGGCACATCAGGAATGGCGCCCACAGGATCGCGACCAGGTCGGCGATCACTACTGCAGCGCCTTGGCCAGCGTGGTGATGTTGTAGTCGACGGCCCCGATGTAGTTGTCGGCCCCCTTGACGGCGCCGACGGCGGAGGCCACCACGAACGCCCTGGCGCCGGCCTCCTCGGCCACGCGGGTGGCCAGCTTCACGTCGTTCCAGGGCTCGACGAGGATCACCTTGATCCGGTCCTCCTTCACCTGGCGGATGACGTTGACGAGGTGCTGGGGCGAGGGCGGGATACCGGGCCGGTCCTCGAGCACGGCGGCCTGGACGAGCCCGAAGCGCGTGAGGAAGTAGATCATGTCGGGGTGGTACACGACCACCTTGCTGCCCTTGACCGGCGCCATCAGCTGCGTCCACCTCGCCATGCTCTGATCCAGCCGGGCCAGGAAGTCCTTGCGGTTGGCCTCGAAGGCGGCGCGGTGCTCGGGCGCCACGCGGGCCAGGCCGTCGGCGATGTTCTCCGTGATGATCGGGGCCAGCCCGGGATCGAGCGAGAAGTGCGGGTTGCCGCGCGGGTGCACGTCGCCCATCGAGCGGTCCACGTGCGTGGACGGCACCTCCAGCAGCGGCACGCCGCGCGAGACCTCGATGCGGCCGCGGCCGCCGCGCACGATCTCGGCGTTGTTGGCGCCCTCGATCGCCACGTCGGCCCAGGCGTCGAGGTCCAGCCCGTTCTCGACGACGACGTCGGCGCGGCGCAGCTTGAGCATCATGCTGGGCCGCACCTCGGCCTCGTGGAAGTTCTGGGTGCCACGCGTGAGGCTGTCGACGTCCACCAGGTCGCCTCCCACCGCCTCGGTGAGTGACTTCAGATCGGGGATCGTCGCCACGACCCGCAGCTTGCGGGCGGCGGCGGCGCCCGGTGCCAGCGCCCCGGCGAGGGCCAGCGCGACGAGAACCATGCCCAGTCGTCTCATGTTCGTCTCCTTCTAGAACGGATGGGCCGGGTGGGCGCCCAGCACGAACGTGCCCTGGAAGAGCGCCTCGTCCACGATGCGGCCGCTGCCGCCGTTGGCGCCGAAGCCGTCGCGGTGATCGCGCTCGGTGTGCTTGTAGGCCACCCGGAAGCGGAGGAACTCCGAGGGCCAGAACGTGACGTAGGGCTCGACCGCCCACTGCCAGCCGGGATTGACCGGGTACTGCGTGGAGTCGTAGCGCACGCCGACCGCCCAGCGGCGCCACGGCTGCAGCTCGGCCCAGCCGTACCAGCCGAACCGGTCCTTCGTCTTCTTCTCGAAGAAGCCGGCCTCGTTGGTCAGCTCGCGGATCGAGTAGATGCCCTCGCTGCCCAGCGTGAGCAGCGGGTGCAGCCAGCCCTCCGGCCGGTACTTGTACTTGAGGTCGTAGCCGAGCTGCGTGGAGCGCGTCTGCTCGGGCGTGTCGCCGTTGGCCAGCGAGACGCCGACCTGCAGCGCGTTGTCGTCGTCGAGCTCGAAGAACGCCCGCGCGCGGCCGGTCACCAGCGGATGCGTCAGCAGGCCGCGGCCGAACGCGACCTCGTTGTCGCCGTTGAACACGCCGCCGAGCAGCTCGACGTAGAACGGCAGGAAGTCCGGCACCCACGTCGCCTCGGCGCCCTTCTCCACCAGCCCGTCCTCGCCGAGGAACACGCGGTACACGTCGGGACGATCGATCCACGGCAGGTCGTGCTCGTGGATGACGTTGGACCAGCCGAAGCGGTTGCGCATCTGGCCGAGCTTGGCCTGTGTGCCCCACGGCAGCGTGAGCAGCGTGAGCGTGCCCTCGGCCAGGCGCACGCCGGTCTCGACGCCGGGCGCCTCCTCGCCCGCCTCGATGCGGACCTCGGCGCGCGCGTAGGGATCGACCTGGCCGAAGAGGCTCAGCTCGACCTCGCGCGGGAAGAACCGGTTCTCGCGCCCGCTGAACGTGCCGGCGTTCGCCTTCTGCACGTTCTTCTGGGTCAGGCTGGCGACGAAGTCGCCGGTGACGCCCATGTCGAACAGCAGCTGCCCGCTGCCGCGCGCCTGGTAGAGGGCGAACGGCTCGCGCGGCCGGGCCAGGTCGGTGGCCGACAGCGGGGTCGTCGTCGCCGACGGGGCGGGCGGCGCCTGCGTGACCGGTGGCGCCGCCGGCCCCGGCTGGGCCGCGGCCGCCGGCGGCGCCGTCTGCTGGGACTCCAGCCGCTGCAGCCGCTCGCTGAGGGCCTCGATCGCCTTCTGATACTCCTGCTGCTGCCGCTTCAGCTGCTCGAGCTCGCGCCGCAGCGCCTCGGCGTCCTGGCCGCGCGCCGGGTGTGGCATCGCGGCGACGGCGACGCAGAGCGCGGCGATGACGAGTGCACGCATGGAGACCTCCCCTTGTGAGTTCGGTGCCACCCGGCCCGCGAGCGGCCGGCAACGGTCAGCGCGACAAGAGGACGCTAGGAGCGGGGCGGGGCGCGGCTGTCGGCGGCCCGGCGCGGCGCCGGGGCGGCGACGCCGGTCGCCAGCGGCGTGACCGCGGTGACGGCGACCAGCACGACGAGCGCCGGCTGCGCGGCCGAGAGCGTGGCCGCGCCGTGCAGCGTGGCCAGCAGCGTGAGGTCGTGATCCTGGTTGTAGAACCCGGGCGTGGCGCCGGCGTGCGTGTGCGGCAGCGCGGCGCCCTGCAGCAGCAGCGCCGCGGCGGCGACGAGCAGCAGCGCGCCGAGACGATGTCGCGACCGGGGCCTGTCGGGATCGCGCATGGCAGGTCTTAGACGTACTCCAGCCCCGTCCCGCGCGCAAGCGTGGACGATCCGGGACGCCCGGCTCATGGCGCCAGCGCCTCCAGGTGGGCAAGTGTGCGAGCGAGGTCGGCGCCGCCGGGCTGGAAGTTCGGCTCCAGGAAGATCTGGCTCACGCCGGCGGCGGCGTAGCGCGCCAGGTCCTCGCGGACCTGGGCGAGCGAGCCCCACAGTGCGCGGCGATCGGGTCCCAGCGCCTGCGGGGTGACGTTGAAGGAGCCGCGGCAGACGATCGGGAACTTCGCGGGGTCGCGGCCGGCGGCGACGGCTGCCGCGCGCACGCTGTCCACCGTGCGCGCCAGGTCGGCGAACGGGATGTTGCCGCCGGTGTAGCCGTCGCACAGCTCGGCCGCGCGGCGCAGCACCTCGGGATGGTAGCCGCCGAGCAGCAGCGGCGGGTGCGGGCGCTGCACCGGCCGGGGCGCCACCCGCGCGGGCGGCACGCGGTAGAACTCGCCGCTGAACTCGACGATCTCGTCGGTCCAGGCGGCCTTGAGACAGCGGATGAACTCCTCCGAGCGCGCGCCGCGCCGGCTCCACGACACGCCGGCCGCCTCGTACTCGTCCCGCGACCAGCCCAGCCCCAGCCCGACGTCGAGCCGCCCGCCGGAGACGACGTCGAGCGTCGCCAGCGTCTTGGCCAGCACGAGCGGCTGGTAGAGCGGCAGGATCAGCACGGAGACGCCGAGGCGGATCGTGCGCGTGTGCGCGGCGACGAAGGCCAGCACGGTGAGCGGGTCCATGACCGAGGCGAACGGCGCCGGCCACGTCGGGCCCGGCGCGCCATAGTACTCGTCGCGCGGAGCCACCGGATAGAACAGGCGCTGGAACGTCCACAGGCCGCGGTAGCCGAGCGCCTCGGCGCGGCGGGCGACGGTCACGAGCGCGTCCGGCGTGGCCCACGCGCCCGCGATGGGGAGACCGAAGCCTAGCTCGATGAGGTGCGCCAGTTCGACCGCGTCGGCAGGATGCGGTCGGCGATCAGGTTCCTCATCATCTCGACGGTGCCGCCGCCGATGGCGAACATGCGGGCGTCGCGGGCCATGCGCTCGAGCGGCAGCGTGCGGCCGTAGCCGGCGGCGCCGTGGATCTGCAGCGCCTGGCTGGTGATCTCCTGCGCGACCTCGGCGGCGAACGTCTTGGCCTTGGCCGAGTCCAGCGGGTCGGGGAAGCCGCGGCCGGCGCGCACCGCGGCGCGATGGATGAGCAGGCGGGCGGCGTCGAGCTTGATCGCCATGTCGGCCAGCTTCCAGCGGATGCCCTGGAAGTCGCCGATCGCGCGCCCGAACTGCCGGCGCTCGCCGGCGTACGCGAGCGCGCGCTCCCAGGCGCCCTGGGCCAGGCCCAGCGCCACCGTGGCCGCGCCGAGCCGCTGGCCGTTGTAGGCCTGCATCAGCTTCTTGAAGCCGTCGCCGGGCCCGACCAGCAGGTTGGCGCGCGGGACCTCGCAGCCCTCGAAGTGCAGCTCGCCCTCGGGAATGCCGCGCAAGCCCATCATGTACTCGCGCCGGCCGACGCGGAAGCCGGGCGTGTCGCGCTCTACAAAGACGCCGCCGATGCCGGCAGCGCCCGCGCGCTCGCCGAAGCGCGCGTAGACGAGGTAGAGGCGCGAGGTGCCGGCGCCGGTGATGTAGCGCTTGTGGCCGGTCAGCCGCAAGCCGCTGGCCGTCTCCTCGGCGCGGGTGGCCATGTCGGTGGCCGCCGAGCCGGCCTCCACCTCGGTGATCGCGATCGCCGGCTTGTCGCCTTCCAGCACCCAGGGGAAGTAGCGCCGCTTCTGCGCCTCGGTGCCGTAGGCGACGAGCGCGCCGACGGTGCCGAGGTTGCCCTCGACGACGATGCGCGCGGTCACGCCGCAGGCGCGCGCGATCTCCTCGATGACGAGGACGACGTCGAGCAGCGGCCGCTCGCCGCCGCCGTGCGCGGCCGGCACCGTCATGCCCATGAAGCCGGCCGCCACCAGGTCCTTGACGTTGTCCCAGGGGTACTCCTCGCTGGCGTCCCAGCGGGCGGCGCGCTCGGCGAAGCGCGCGTCGGCGAGCTCGCGGGCGCGCGCCCGCAGCGCCTCCTGCTCGGGACTCAGCGGATAGGTGCTCGTGTCAGGCATGGCGCCAGTCTACTTGATGACGTCGTTGAACTGCGCCCGGACGGCGACGGCCGCGCTGCCAGCCGGCACCCGCGTCATGACGTCGTCGGGCACCGGCGGGAACGGCGCCGCCCGGCGCACGGCCTGCACCGCGCCGGCGTCGTAGACGTCGTAGCCGGAGGACTGCACGACGTCGACGTAGCCCAGCGCGCCGGTGCGCAGGATGCCGATGTCGAGCGTGACGTGGGCGTCCCTGTACTCGCAGCGTCCGGTCGTCGCGTTCTTCAGGCAGGGGTACTCCCAGTACGACCGGATCTGCTTGCGGACGGTCTCGAAGTACGGGTGGGCCACCGCCGAGATGTCCAGGCTCGGCTCGCGCGGCGGCGCGCCGGAGGCGCAGGCGCCGAGCCCGAGCGTCACGACCAGCAGCCAGGCACGCGGCGCCCGCGTCATGGCGGCCGCCGCGGCTCAGATGTGGATGGCGTGGCCGAGCGCGGCCAGCGTGGCCTCGAGGGCGGCTTCCGACAGGGTCGGATGGGCGTGGATCGTGTGCATGATCTCCTCGAGCGTGGCCTCGAGCGTGCGACCCACGGCGAACTCGTGGATGATCTCGGTCGCCTCGGGACCGACGATGTGCACGCCGAGGATCTCGCCGGTGGCCTTGTCGGCGACGACCTTCACGAAGCCGTCGGTCTCGCCCAGCGCCACCGCCTTGCCGCTGGCCGTGAACGGGAACTTGCCGACGCTGATCTCGCGCCCGCTCTCGCGCGCCCTGGCTTCCGTCACGCCGATGGAGGCGACCTGCGGCCGGCAGTACGTGCAGGACGGGACGTTGCCGTAGTCGATCGGCCGCGGGTGCTGGCCGGCGATCGCCTCGGCGGCCACCACGCCCTCGGCCATCGCCTTGTGGGCGAGCAGCGGCGCGCCGGCCATGTCGCCGATGGCGTAGACGCCCTTCACCGACGTCTCCATCGTCGGCGAGACCTTCACGAAGCCGCGCTCGAGCTGGACGCCGACGCTCTCGATGCCGATGCCGGCGGTGCGGGCGCCGCGCCCCACGGCCATCAGCACCTGCTCGGCCTCGATGCGCTCGCCGTCGGTCTCGACGATCACGCCGGGACCGCCCGGCTTCACCGCCGCGACCTTCACGCCGGTCTTGATGGCGATCCCGCGCCGCGTGAACAGGCGCGTGAGCAGCGTGGCGACCTCCTCGTCCTCGATCGGCAGCACGCGCGGCAGCGCCTCCAGCACCGTCACCTGCGTGCCGTAGGAGGCAAAGACGTCGGCGAACTCCATGCCGACGGCGCCGGCGCCGATGACGACGAGCGACGTCGGCCGCGCCTCGTTGCGGACGGCGCCGTTGGAGGAGAGCACGAGCTTCTCGTCGATCGTCACGCCGGGCAGCGACTTGGGCTGCGAGCCGGTGGCCAGGATCACCGCGCGCCGGGCCTGGAGGGTCTCGGTGCCGGCGGCGCCCTTGACCTCGACGGTGTTCTTCGACGCAAGCCGGCCGGTGCCGGGGAACAGCGTGATCTTGTTCTTGCGGAACAGGAACTCGACACCCTTGGCCATGCGGTCGGCGACCGCGCGGCTGCGCTTGACGGCCTCGGCGTAGTCCGCGCGCACGTTGTCGGCCTTGATCCCGAAGCGCTCGGCCTCCTGCACCAGGTGCACGACCTCGGCGTTGCGCAGCAGCGCCTTGGTCGGGATGCAGCCCCAGTTCAGGCACACGCCGCCGGGCCGGTCGTCCTCGACCGTGGCGACCGAGAGCCCCAGCTGCGCGCAGCGGATCGCCGCGACGTAGCCCCCGGGCCCGGTGCCGACCACGAGCACGTCGAAGGGCTGGGCCATCAGAGGACGAGGCGCAGCGGCTGCTCGAGGAGCCGCGTGAGGTCTTGCAGGAACCGCGCGCCCATCGCGCCGTCCATCACCCGGTGATCGCACGACAGCGTCAGCATCATGCGGCGCCCCACGCCGAGCCCCTCGTCGGTGACGACGGGCACCTTGCGCACGGCGCCGACGGCCAGGATGGCGCCCTCGGGCGGGTTGATGATCGCCGAGAACTCGGTGACCTCGTACATGCCGAGGTTGGAGATCGAGAACGTCGCGCCGCTCATCTCCGGCGCCCGTAGCTTGCGGTTGCGGGCGCGCTCGGCCAGGTCACGCGCCTCGCCGGCGATCTGGGCCAGGGATTTCGCCTGGGCGTCGCGGAGCACCGGCGTGATCAGGCCCTCCTCCAGCGCGACGGCGATCCCGATGTGGGCGCGATGGAACACGCGGATGGACTCGCCCTGGAACGAGGCGTTGACGCCGGGATGCTGCAGCAGCGTGAGCGCCGCCGCCCGCACGACCAGGTCGTTCATCGAGATCTTCGGCTGGCCCTCCAGCGCGTTGAGCTGCTCGCGCATGGAGACCGCCAGGTCCATGGCCACCTCGGTGGTCACGTAGAAGTGCGGCACCGGCGCCTTGCTGAGCGGCATGCGCCGGGCGATCGCCGCCCGCATCTGGCTGAGCGCGACGTCCTCGAACTCCGGCCCCGTCACGACGGGCGCGGCGAGCCGCCGCGGGCCGGAGGCTGCCGCGGCCTCGACGTCCTTGCGCACGACGCGCCCGCCGGGGCCGCTGCCGTGCACCAGCCGCAGGTCCACGCCCGACTGGGCGGCGACCTTGCGCGCCAGCGGCGAGGCCTTCACCCGCTCGCCGGACGCGGGCGGGACGACGGGGGTCGGCACGGCGGACGGTCGCGCCGGGGCCACCGGGGCCGGCGCGAACGGCTTTGCCGGCTGCGCCGGCGGGGGGGTTCGGGGGGCCATCTCGGGGCCCCCCGATCGGTCGATCCGGCTCGCCATCTCGGTGGCTCCGGCCGCGGCCTTCGCGGCCGGGGCCGGCGCCGCGCTCGCCGCCTCGTTCACGACCGCGGTGATGTCGTCCCCCGGCTCGGCGATGACGGCGATGAGCCCGCCGACCGGCGCCTTGTTGCCCTCGGTCACCAGAATCTTGCGCAGGACGCCGGCGCCGAACGCCTCCATCTCGACGTCGGCCTTGTCGGTCTCGACCTCGGCCAGGATGTCACCGGACTGGATGCGATCGCCCTCGTGCTTGAGCCACTTGATGACCTTGCCGGTCTCCATCTGCTCGGAGAGCTTCGGCATCAGCACCTTGGTGACGGCCATGGTCAGCGGCTCCCGTCGGCGTAGCAGACGCGGCGGATCGCCTCGATGATGCGCGCCTTGTCCGGCGTCTTGGCGCGCTCGAGGTTGCGGGCGTACGGCATGGGCGCCGGCACGCCGGTCACGCGCTCGACCGGCGCGTCGAGGTCGTCGAACGCCTGCTCGGTCACGACGGCGGAGATCTCCGAGCCCATGCCGGCGAAGCCGGCGCCGGCCTCGACGACGACCGCACGGTGCGTCTTGCGCACCGAGGCCAGGATGGTGGCGGAGTCGAGCGGCTGCAGCGTGCGCGGGTCCACGATCTCGACCGAGATGCCCTCCTTGTCGAGCTCCTCGGCCGCCTCCAGCGCCCGGTACATCATGCCCATGTAGGCGATGACGGTCACGTCGCGGCCCTCGCGGGCGATGGCGGCCTGGCCGAGCGGGACGACGAACTCGGGGTCGTCCGGCACCTCGCCCTTCACCGCGTAGAGCGTCTCCGACTCGATGAAGATGACCGGGTTGTCGTCGCGGATGGCCGACTTCAGCAGGCCCTTGGCGTCCATCGGCGTCGAGGGCCGCACGACCTTCAGCCCCGGCACGTGATAGAAGTAGACCTCCATCGACTGCGAGTGCTGGGCGGCCAGCTGGTGGGCAGGGCCGCCCGGCCCGCGGATGACGATCGGCACGTTGAACTGGCCGCCCGACATGTAGTTCATCTTCGCCGCCGAGTTGACGATCTGGTCGAGCGCCAGCAGCGCGAAGTTGAACGTCATCATCTCCACGACCGGCCGCAGCCCGGTCATGGCGGCGCCGATGCCGATGCCGGTGAAGCCCGACTCCGCGATCGGCGTGTCCACGATGCGGCGGGGGCCGAACTCCTTGAGCAGGCCCTGGGTGACCTTGTAGGCGCCCTCGTAGAGCCCGACCTCCTCGCCGATGACGAACACGCGCTCGTCGCGGCGCATCTCCTCGCGCAGGGCGAGGTTCAGCGCTTCCCGGTACGTCATGACGGGCACGGCTCAGGATTCCTTGAAGATGTCGGTCAGGAGCTCGCTCTCGGGCGGCTCCGGCGAGGCGTCGGCAAAGGCCACCGCCTCGTCCACGCGATCGTTGACGTCCTTGTCGATCGTGCGCACGTCCTCCTCGCTCAGCCAGCCGGCCTTGAGCGCGCGCTCGCGGAAGAGCACGATCGGATCGCGCAGCTTCTCGCGCTCGACCTCGTCCTTGGTGCGGTACACGGCGCCGGCGGGATCGCGCATCGAGTGGCCGCGGAAGCGGTAGGTGCGAGCCTCGATCAGCGACGGCGTCTTGTCGGCCCGCGCGCGGGCCACGGCCCGCGCCACGGTGTCGCGCACGGCCAGCACGTCCATGCCGTCCACGGCCTCGCCCGGCATGTTGTAGGCCTCGCCGAAGCGGTAGATCTCCGTCTGGGCCAGCGCGCGCTCCAGCGAGGTACCCATCGCGTAGCGGTTGTTCTCGCAGATGTAGACGACCGGCAGCTTCCACAGCGAGGCCAGGTTCAGCGACTCGTGGAACTCGCCCTCGGGCACCGCGCCGTCGCCGAAGTAGCACACGATCACCTGGTCGCCGCCGCGGTACTTGATGGCGAAGCCCACGCCGGTGGCCAGCGGCAGGTGGGCGCCGACGATGGCGTGGCCGCCCAGGAAGTTCACCGAGGCGTCGAACAGGTGCATCGAGCCGCCCTTGCCCTTGCACAGCCCGTCGATGCGGCCGTACAGCTCGGCCATCGCGCGCCGCGGATCGGCGCCCTTGGCCAGGCAGTGCCCGTGCTCGCGGTAGGCCGCCATCGCGTAGTCGTCGCGCCGCAGCGTCGAGGTGGCGCCTACCGCGACGGCCTCCTCGCCGATGTACAGATGCAGGAAGCCGCCGATCTTGCCGAGCGCGTAACCCTCGGCCGCCTTCTCCTCGAAGCGGCGGATGAGGACCATGTCGTTGTACAGCTTGCGCGCGAGCCCAGCGTCGATGCCGGCCGCGGGCGCCGCCTTCGGCTGCGCCGATGTCTTCTGGGCCATCACACTCCCCCCAACCTCAACTTCCTATGCTACCGCCATCTTCTACCAGCGCATGAGACTGAGGTCGTCCACCGAGAGGCGGCGGCGGACGCGGAAGATCGCGACGATGATGGCCAGGCCCACCGCCACCTCGGCGGCGGCGACGGCCATGACGAAGAACACCACCGCCTGGCCGTCGTTGCTGCCCTGGCGGTGGCCGAAGGCGACGAAGGCCAGGTTGGCGGCGTTGAGCATCAGCTCGATGGACATGAAGATCACCAGCGGGTTGCGCCGGATGATCACGCCCACGACGCCGATGCAGAACAGCGCGACCGAGAGCGCCAGGTACCAGGTCTCGGGGACCATTTACAGGCTCGCCTCGCCTGCGGCTGCGGCTCGCAACGCCATCACGAAGGCCTCCGGCGGGCCAGCAGCAGGACGCCGACCATGGCCGCCAGCAGCAGCACCGAGGTCAGCTCGAACGGAAACAGGTAGTCGGTGAACAGCAGCCGGCCGATCGCCTCCACGCCGCCGGCGGGGACGCCGCTGGACGGCGACGGCGGAACGGTCACGACGTAGGCGGCCAGCAGCATGCACAGGATCAGGCCGGCCGGCAGCGCCAGCACGCGCCACGGCCGCCGCGGGTCGGGCCCCGTCTCCTCCTTGCCGGGGATCAGGACCATGATCGCGAAGACGAAGAGGACCATGATGGCCCCGGCGTAGACGATCACCTGGGCGGCGGCCAGGAACTCCGCGCCCAGCGTGAGGTAGAGCGCGGCGATGCAGCCCAGGTTGACGACGAGGAAGAGCGCGCCGTGGATCGGGTTGCGCTTGAGGACCAGGCCGAGCGCCGAGCCGAGCGCGACCAGCGCGATGAGCACGAAGGCCACGTGCGGCATCAGACGGTCCGGGTGGCCGGGAGGGGCACCGGCGAGGACGGCTTGCCGTCGGGGCCGGCCGGCTCCAGCGCCAGCAGCGCCTCCTTGGTGTAGATCATGCCGCGGCGGCTGTAGGAGGCGAATTCGAGAATGCCGGTGTCCATGCGGATGGCGTCCTCCGGGCACGCCTCGACGCAGTAGCCGCAGAAGACGCACTTGCCGAGGTCGATGTCGAAGCGCTCCGGCATCTTCTCGATCTCGGGGTTGGGGTGCTCGGTGGCCACGATGTAGATGCAGCGGGCCGGGCACACGGTCTCGCACATCATGCAGGCCACGCAGCGCGGCGAGCCGTCCTCGCGCCGCACCAGCCGGTGCAGCGTGCGCAGCCGCGGCGAGTACGGGCGCCGCTCCTCCGGGTACTGGATCGTCACCGCGCCGCGGGCGTCCTTGCGCCCCAGCGCGTGGGCGAGGTGCTTGCCCATGTTGCGGAAGAAGTGGCGCGAGGTGAGCACGAGGCCCTCGACCACCTCGGCGAGATAGAAGCGCTGGGCGAGCTTCACGCGTGGCCTCCCAGGAGCAGCAGCAGCACGCCGGTCAGCACGATGTTGAGCACGGCCAGCGGGAACAGCCCGAGCCAGCCCAGCCGCATCGCCTGGTCGTAGCGGAAGCGCGGCAGCGTCCAGCGGATCAGCATCATGATGAAGATCATCACGCAGACCTTGACGACGAACGCGCCGACCTGCAGGAGAGCGACGACGACCTGCGGCAGCGCGAGCGTGGCGCCCCACGGGAAGTGCAGGCCGTCGGTCGCCAGGTACGGCACCTGCCAGCCGCCCAGGAACAGCGAGACGGTGAGGCCGGCGACGACCACGGTCTCCAGGAAGTCGGACATCATGAACATGCCGGACTTCATGCCGCTGTACTCCACGAAGTAGCCGATGATCTCCGACTCGCCCTCCGGCGTGTCGAACGGGATCCGCTTGGTGGACGCGATGCCGGCGGTGAGGAAGAGGATGAAGGCCAGCGGCTGGGTGACGATGCCCCAGGCCGGGATCCAGCCGCCCAGGATCCGCGGGAAGAGCGGATGGCCCTGCGCCCGCACGATGTCTTGCAGGTCGAGCGAGCCGTAGACCATGACCACGCCCATGATCGAGGCGCCGATCGCGATCTCGGCCGAGATCATCAGCGCGGCCGCCCGCTGGCCGCCCAGCAGCGCGAAGTTGTTGGCGGACGACCAGCCGGCCATCATCACGCCGTACACGCCCAGCGAGAGCATG
>DASSLH010000020.1:0-4716 GCA_035689625.1 Candidatus Methylomirabilota bacterium
TGCACGGTGAACACGCTCATGCTGCGGCTCACGGGCGGCCTCGCCTGGCCAGGATCTCGCGGGCCACGGCGCGGTCGTCGAACGGCAGCGTCTCGGTGCCGACGATCTGGTAGGTCTCGTGGCCCTTGCCGGCGATCACGACCGTGTCGCCGGCCCGCGCCCAGCCGAGCGCGCTGGCGATGGCGCGGCGGCGATCGGGCTCGGTCACGCAGCGGCCGGTGGCGCCCGGCACGCGGCGCACGCCGGCGCCGACCTCGTCGAGGATCGCCTCCGGGCGCTCGGAGCGCGGATTGTCGGAGGTCGCCCACAGCCGGTCGGCCAGCCGGGCGGCGATCTCGCCCATGATCGGCCGCTTGCCGCGGTCGCGGTCGCCGCCGCAGCCGAAGACGACGCCCAGGCGGCCGGGCGTGATCTTGCGCGCGGTCTCCAGCACGCGCTCGAGCGCGTCCGGCGTGTGCGCGTAGTCCACGACGACGAGGAACGGCTGGCCGGCCTGCACCTGCTCGAAGCGGCCGGGCACGGTGCTCACGGGCGCCAGCGCGGCAGCGATCGCGGCGGGGGCCAGACCGAGCGCCAGGCCGGTGGCGATGGCGCCGAGCAGGTTCATCACGTTGTGCTCGCCGATCAGCGGCGAGCGCAACGCCAGCTCGCCCACCGGCGTCGCCACCCGCATGCGGATGCCGTCGAGCGCCGAGACGTGCTCGACGGCGCGCACGACGGCGCCGGCGCCGAGGCCGAAGGTCAGCACGGGCAGCGCCAGGCCGCGCACCATCTCCGCCCCGGCCGGGTCGTCGGCGTTCACCACCGCCGTGCGCCCGCGCTTGGGCGAGGCGGCCAGCTGCTCGAACAGCCGCCGCTTGGCGCCGCGGTACGCCTCCAGCGTGCCGTGAAAGTCGAGATGGTCCTGCGTGAGGTTGGTGAAGACCGCCGCGTCGAACTCGATGCCCTCCACGCGCGCCAGGGCCAGCGCGTGCGAGGAGACCTCCATGGCGACGCCACCGATCCCGCCCGCGCGCATCTCGGCGAGCATGCCCTGGATGTCGAGCGCCTCCGGCGTCGTCTGGCCGGCCGGGCGCGCCTCGTCGCCGAGCACGTACTGGATCGTGCCGAGGATCCCCGTGCGCAGGCCGCGCGCGCGCAGCAGCGCGTCCACCAGGTAGGACGTCGTCGTCTTGCCGTTGGTGCCGGTGATGCCGACGACGGTGAGCGCCGCCGAGGGATGGCCGTAGAACGCGTCGGCCAGCCGCGCCAGCGCGCGGCGCGCCGACGGCACCACCACCTGGGCGACGTCCACGCCGGTCACGGCCTCGCCCTCGGTGACGACGAGGCGGGCGCCGCGGCCGACGGCCTCGGGCACGAAGCGGCGCGCGTCCTGCTTGAATCCGGGCACGGCCACGAAGCAGTCACCCGGCTGCACCCGGCGCGAGTCGGCGGTCAGCGCGCGCACCGTCGCCGGCGGGGCGCCGACCACGCGGCGCTCGGGCAGCGCCTCGAGGAGCACGCTCACGGGCACGTCGTTCCTCGGCATGTCATCTCGCCGCGGGCCCGGCCAGGGTCAACTGCACGCGCGCCTCCATCTCGACCGGCGTGCCGGCCGCCGGCGCCTGCTCGACCACGCGGCCGCGGCCGTCGAGCTGCACAACCACGCCCAGCGGCGCCAGCAGGCCGAGCGCCTGGCGCAGCGTCCGCCCGCGCAGCTCGGGCATGAGCCGCGTGCCGTCGGCGGCCGGCGCCTCCGGCGCGACGCTGGCCAGCCGCACGCGGCCGGCAGCGCCCTCGGTGGGACCGGTCACGATCTGCAGCGGCGCGGCGTCGCGGGGCGGCACCTCGAGGTAGCGCAGCACCTCCGTGCCGATCGCCGAGAAGATCGGCGCCGCCGCCTCGCTGCCCCAGTGCTCGTTCTTCGGCTCGTCCAGCATGACCAGCATCACCAGCCGCGGCTCGTCGGCCGGCGCGAAGCCAACGAACGACAGCACGCCGGGGTTCCGCGAGTACCGCCGCGTGGCCGGATCGAGCTTCTGGGCCGTGCCCGTCTTGCCGGCGACCTCGTAGCCGGGGATCGCGGCGTTGTGGCCGGTGCCCGCCGCCACCACCTGCGTCATCAGCCGGGTCAGCGTGCGCGCCGTCTCGGGAGAGATCACCTGGCGGACCGGCTGCGGCTCGAAGCGCCGGGTCTCCCGCCCCTCGGCGTCGAACAGCGCGCGGACCAGCCGGGGCTGCATGAGGACGCCGCCGTTGGCGACGGCGCCGAACGCGGCGACCAACTGGAGCGCGGTCACCGAGACTTCCTGGCCGATCGACATCGTCGGCAACGACAGGGCCGACCAGCGCTGGGGCTCGCGTAGCATCCCGCGGCTCTCGCCGGCCAGGCCCACCCCGGTGGGGGCGCCGAAGCCGAAGGCCGTCATGTAGCGGTAGTAGCGGTCCCGCCCCAGCGCCAGCCCCACCTTGATTGAACCCACGTTCGAGGAGTTTTGCAGCACTTCGCCGAAGGTCAGCCAGCCGTATTTCTTCCAGTCGTGGATGGTGGTCCTGGCAATGGTGATGCTGCCGTTCTCGGCCCAGATGCGGTCCTCGGGGTGCACCACGCCCTCTTCGAGGGCGGCGGCGGCGAGGATGACCTTGAACGTCGAGCCCGGCTCGAAGGGATCGCTCACGGCGCGGTTGCGCCACACCTCGCGCGAGGGGACGTCGAGGAACGTGTTGGGGTTGAACGTCGGCCGGATGGCCATGGCCAGCACGTCCCCGGTGCGCGGATCGAGCACGACCGCCATCGCGGCCTTGGCCTGCGTGCGCCGCCAGGCGGCGTCGATCTCGCGCTCGGCCAGGTACTGGATCGTGCGGTCGAGGGTGAGCATGACGCCGTGGCCGGGCGAGGGGGGCTGCAGCACTGCCTCGGTCACCACCTCGCGGCCGAGGGCGTCGCGCCCGACCACCGCCTTGCCCGGCGTGCCGGCCAGCGTGTCGTTGAAGGAGCGCTCGACGCCATCCAGCCCGCCGTCCACGCCCTCGAAGCCGATGACGTGCGCGGCCAGCTCACGGTTCGGGTACAGGCGCAGCGGCTCGGGCAACAGCCCCAGGCCGGGCTCGCGCAGCGCCTTGACGGCAGCGGCGGTGGCCGGCGGCAGCTTGCGCTTGAGCCAGACGAACTGCCGGCCGCTGGTGAGCTGCCGGTGGATCTCGGCCTCGGGCAGGTCGAGCAGCGGCGCCAGGCGCGCCGCGACACGCACGGGGTCGCCGAGCGCGCGGGGCTGCACGAAGAGCGACTCGGCGGGGCTGGACGTCGCCAGCGCGGCGCCGTTGCGATCGGTGATGGGCCCGCGCTGCGCCTGCAGCAGGACGGTGCGCGAGTACTGCCGCTCGGCCATCGCCGCCAGCTCGCCGTGGCGGACGACCTGCAGCCAGCCGAGGCGGCCGACGACACCGGTGAAGGCCAGCGCGAGCAGGCCGGCGAGGACGAGGACGCGCGTGCGGAGGTCGATCATTCGGGCTGGGGGCCCCGAGATGGCCCCCAGACCCCCGACGCTCGGACGCGCCCCGGCGGAGCCGTGGCGCGCCTCGGGGTCCGCGCCGGCGCGCGTCACCTGATGGGCGCTCTCGCGTCCGGCGGCAGCGCGGCCAGACGGCTGCGCGAGGCGGCCGCCAGGCCGGTGCCGGCCGGCGCGTACTCGCGGGCCAGGCGGATCTGCGTGCGCTCCGGGGCGACGAGGCCGAGCTGGCGCGCCCGCTGCTCGACACGGCCGGGCGCCTGCAGCGTCGCGACCTCGATCTCGAGCTGGCGCAGCGCCGTCTGCATGTCGGCGCGCTCGTGGTGCAGCCGCTCGAGCTGGTAGGCCAGGTGCACCTGCTGCACGCGCAGGCCCACGACGGCCAGGCCGCCGAGCACCAGCAGCGCGCAGACGGCGAAGGCGGCGACGAGCGAGCGTCGCACGCGGGGATCGGGCTCACGATGCAGTCGCTGATGAGTCGTCACGGCAGCCGCTCCAGCACGCGCAGCTTCGCGCTCCGGGCACGGGGGTTGGCCCGCACCTCGTCGTCCCCGGGCGTCAGGGGCGACGGCTCCAGCGCGGCGAATCCCGCGCGCTCGAGGCTCCGGAACGTGTGCTTCACGATGCGGTCTTCGCCCGAGTGAAACGCGATGACGCCGAGCCGCCCGCCGCGGGCCAGCAGTCGCGGCCCCGCCTCGAGGGCGCGTCGGAGGGCGCCCGGCTCGTCGTTCACGGCCATGCGCACGGCCTGGAAGGTGCGCGTCGCCACGTGCAGGTGACGCGGCCAGGCCTGCCGCGGAACCGCCGCCCGCACGGCGGCCACGAGGTCGCCGGTGGTGGCGAGCGGCCGGCGGCGGACGATCACGCGCGCGATGCGGCGCGCGTACCGCTCCTCGCCGTACTCGTGCAGCAGGCCGGCCAGCTCGGCCTCGGACAGGCGGTCGAGCAGCGCGGCCGCCGTCTCCCCGCGCGTGGGATCCAGCCGCATGTCGAGCGGCTCGTCGCGCTGGAAGGAAAAGCCGCGGCCCGAGTCGTCCAGCTGCCACGACGACACGCCCAGGTCGAGGAGCACCGCCTGCGCCTCGGCCACGCCCTGCTCGCCGGCCACCCGCCCCAGGTCGGCGAAGCTCGCATGCACCAGGCGCGCGCGGACGCCGAAGCGGGCCAGCCGCGCGCCGGCCTGCCGCAGCGCCTCGGGGTCGGCGTCCAGGCCGAGCAGGCGCACCTC
>DASSLH010000021.1:0-3288 GCA_035689625.1 Candidatus Methylomirabilota bacterium
GCCGGCCGCGGCCACCGCGGCCACCCCGACGATCGCCAGC
This sequence comes from Candidatus Methylomirabilota bacterium, assembly GCA_035689625.1. Taxonomy (GTDB): domain Bacteria; phylum Methylomirabilota; class Methylomirabilia; order Rokubacteriales; family CSP1-6; genus AR5. The sequence goes on from DASSLH010000021.1 coordinate 41, forward strand.
GCGCCCGGCGTCAGCGCCCGCGAGATCCGCATCGGCATGAGCGCGGCGTTCAAGGGCACCGCCGGCGGTCTCGGCACCGAGCTCTACCGCGGCGCCCAGGCGTACTACGACGAGATCAACGCGCGCGGCGGCCTCTTCGGCCGCACGCTGGCGGTGGACGCGCTCGACGACAACTACGAGCCGCTGCCGTGCGTGAAGAACACCATCCAGCTCATTGACAAGGACGCGGTGTTCTTCCTGTCGAACTACGTCGGCACGCCCACGCTGACCCGCGCGCTGCCGGTCATCAAGCGGTACGCCGACCAGCACGTCGTGCTCGTCGGCAACTTCACGGGCGCCCAGCCGCAGCGCGAGGCGCCGTACGTGGAGCACGTCTTCAACGTCCGCGCGTCGTACCGGCAGGAGATGATGGCGCTGGTCGAGCGGTTCTGGGCGCTCGGCGCCCGCAACTTCGGCGTCTACTCGCAGGCCGATGCCTACGGCCGCAGCGGCACCGACGGCGTGGCCCGCGGCCTGGCCCAGCGCGGCGCCAAGATCGTCGCCGAGACGACCTACCAGCGCGGCGCCCGCTTCGAGGACGACATGAGCCCGGCGGTGAACGCGCTGCGCCGGGCCGGCGTGGACGTCGTGCTCTGCACCGGCGCCTACCAGGGCTGCGGCGCCTTCGTGCGCACCGCCCGCGACCTCGGCTGGAACGTGCCGATCTCCAACGTCTCCTTCGTCGGCTCCGACGCGATGCTGCGCAGCCTCGTGCAGCACGGCAAGAGCACGGGCCGCGACTACACGCGGGCGCTCGTCAACTCGCAGGTCGTGCCGAGCTACGACGACCTCAGCCTGCCGGGCGTGGTGGAGTACCGCGCGCTGATGGACAAGTACAACCCCGCGCTGCCGGCCCCGCTCAAGGATGCCAAGTACGCGCCGCAGCACTACAGCTTCATCAGCCTCGAGGGCTACATCAACGCCCGGGTCGTCGTGGAGGCGCTGCGCCGGGCGGGCCCCAATCCGACCCGCCCGAGCTTCCGGCAAGCGCTCGAGTCGCTGAAGAACTTCGATCTCGGCATCGGGGCACCCCTGTCGTTCGGCCCCGAGCGGCACCAGGGTCTCGACAGCGTCTACTTCACCCGCGTGGACGGGGAACGGTGGGTTCCGATCGCCGACTGGTCGTCGGCAGTGCAGGCCTGAGGAGCGCGCCATGAAGACCTCCAAGCCACGGTTCGGCCTCCTGGCCAAGATCATCCTGTTCCTCGCCGCGGTCCTGATCCCGCTGGCGGCCGTCACCTGGTACGTCTCGGTGCAGACGCTGCGCCGGCAGATGACGGAGGAGTTCACGTCCAAGGGCAGCGCCATCGCGAACAGCCTGGCGTCGTCCGGCGTGGACCTCATCCTCACGCGCGACGCCTCCACCGTGCAGGCCCTCATCGACCAGTTCGCGGGCATCAGCGGCGTCGCCTACGTCATGGTCTACGACGCGGGCAAGACCCAGATCGCCCACACGTTCGTGCCGTTCGTGCCACCCGACCTCGTGGACAAGAACCTGGTGCCCGGCGAGGTCGCCCGCCAGGTGCGCGACATCATCTACGCCGACCCCGTGAGCGGCGCCAGCCGTCACATCATCGACATCGGCGTGCCGATGCTCGGCGGCACCGTCGGCACCGTCCGCGTCGGCATGGACCGCGCGATCATCGACGCGGCGGCCGCCCAGGCCGGCTGGTTCCTGTTCGCGGTGTTCGCGGGCGTGGCGGTGGTGGCGGTGCTGGCCGGCGTCGTGTTCGCGCGCCGGATCACCAAGCCGGTCGGCCAGATCGTGCGGGTGGCCGAGCGCGTCGGCCGCGGCGACCTGAGCGAGACGGTGAAGGTCTCCTCCGGGGACGAGATCGGCCTGCTCGGCAACACGTTCAACGACACGATCGTGCGGCTGCGCTCGCAGGTCGTGACCGAGGCCGAGCGCGACGAGGAGCGCAAGAAGCGCGAGGATCTCCAGAAGAACATCCAGCGCTTCCTCGACACGGTCATGGAGATCGCCCAGGGCGACCTGTCGCGCCGGGGCGAGGTCACGCCGGACGTCCTCGGCAGCGTCGTGGACTCGATCAACGTCATGGTCGAGGAGATCGCCGCGCTGCTGGGCGACGTGCGCCACGCCGCCCTGCGCGTGGCCAACAGCGCCAACGACATGATCGGCGTCACCGACCAGATGGCGGGCGGCGCCCAGACGCAGTCCCGCGAGGTCACCACCGTCAGCTCGGCGATGGAGACGATGAGCCGCTCGGTGCGCGAGGTCGCGTCGACCGCGGAGAAGGCGGCCGGCGCCGCCCGCACGACGCTGGACGCCGCCCGTCAGGGCGACCAGGCGGTGCGCGACAGCCTGGCCGGCATGCAGCGGATCCGCAGCGAGGTGCAGGTCATCTCCAAGAAGATCAAGAGCCTCGGCGACCGCTCGCTGGAGATCTCCGAGATCGTCAACCTGATCGAGGAGCTGGCCTCGCACACGAACCTGCTGGCGCTCAACGCCGCCATCGAGGCGGCCGGCGCCGGCGAGGCCGGCCTGCGCTTCGGCGTCGTCGCCGACGAGATCCGCAAGCTCGCCGAGCGCGCCGCCAAGGCCACCAAGGACGTCGCCTCGCTGATCCGCACGGTGCAGACGGAGACGCAGGAAGCGGTCGTGGCCATGGAGGAGGGCACCCGCGAGGTCGAGGCGGGCTACCAGGTCACGATCCGGGCCGAGCAGCACCTGAAGGAGATCGCCGGCATGTCGACGACCTCGGCCGAGCTCGCGCAGGGCATCTCGCGCGCGAGCGCCGAGCAGGTCGGCGGCGTGGAGGGCGCGGCCCGCGCGATGCAGTCCATCACCCAGGTCGCCGTCCACACCGAGCAGGCGGTGCTGCAGACCCGCAAGACCGTCGAGGACCTCGTGAAGCTGGCCGACGAGCTGACCCGGAGCCTCGCGCGCTTCAAGCTGGCGACGGTCTGAGGACACCGGTCGTGGTCGAGCCGGTGGGCGACCAGGAGTTCCTCCGCTCCATCTTCCTGATGGAAGCGTGGGACTCGGTCGTCGTCATCGAGGACGGCATGGCCCGCATCGCCAGCGGCGCCGCCGAGCCGTCGTGGGACGACATCTTCGTGGTGGCGCACCGGCTCAAGGGCGCCGCCTCGCTGCACGGCTTCACCGGCGTCGCCGCGCTTGCCGACACGGTGGAGAAGGCGCTGCGCCCGCTGCCCGGCGCGCCGCCCTCGGCCCGCGCCGCGGCGGC
>DASSLH010000022.1:0-2317 GCA_035689625.1 Candidatus Methylomirabilota bacterium
TACGGGATGGCGAACTACGGGCGCATCTTCCGCTCGCGCGCCGAGGGCCAGAGCCCGCGGCCCGACACCGAGCTGGACGACTACGTGAAGCTGCTCGACCGCGTCGGCGTGGCGCGCGCGGTGCCGTTCGGCGCCTCCAACGACGAGGTGGCCGAGCTGCTGCGCGCGTATCCCGACCGCTTCCTGGGGCTGGCGCGCATCAGCGCGCTGGCCGGCATGCGCGGCGTGCGGGAGCTGGAGATGCGCGTGCGCGAGCAGGGCTTCGCCGCCCTCGGCGTCTCGGCGCTGGTGGATGGTATCCCGGCCAGCGATCGGCGCTTCTACCCCCTCTACACGAAGGCCGCCGAGCTCGAGATCCCCGTGCGCATCTACTCGTCCATGAACTACGCGACCGACCGCGCCTACGACCTCGGCCACCCGCGCCACCTCGACCAGGTCGCCATCGACTTCCCCGAGCTGACGCTCATCGGCGGGCTCGGCGGCTGGCCGTGGGTGAACGAGATGGTCGCGCTCGTGCGCCGGCACCCGCGCCTGTACATGGACACCTCCGCCCACCGCGCGAAGTACCTCGGTCAGCGCGGCTCGGGCTGGGAGATGCTGATGCAGTTCGGCAACACGCTCATCCAGGACAAGGTGCTGGTGGGGCTGTCGGCCGGGCTCGTCGGCCAGTCGCACGAGACGCTGATCGCCGAGTACCTGGCGCTGCCGCTCAAGGACAGCGTCAAGGACAAGTGGCTCTACGGCAACGCGGCGCGCGTGTTCCGGCTGGCGTAGCGCCGCTCAGCCGAGGAGCTGCTCGCAGACGTCGAGCCAGGCCTGCGTGGTGAGCGCGAGCGAGGCGACGTCCACGCGCTCGTCGTTGCCGTGGAAGCGGCTGCCCATCGCCTCGGCGGTGAGCGCGCGCGAGAAGAGGCCGAAGCCGTAGGCGATCGCGCCCCGCTCGCGGAAGTACGGCGCGTCGGTGAAGCCGACGATGAGCCGCGGCAGCAGCTTCGCGCCCGGGTAGTGCGCGCCGACGACGCGGCCCAGCACGTCCCACAGCGGCGTGCCGGTCGGCGACACCGAGGCCGGCTTGGAGAACAGCCGGTCGACCTCCACCTGCTCGGAGAGATCGGCGAGGGCCTTGTCGAGGTGGCGGCGCACCTCGTCCTCGTCCTCGCCGGGCACCGTGCGGATGTCCACCTCGATGTCCACGACGTCGGGAATCACGTTGGTCTTCACGCCGCCGCGGCAGAGGTTGGGCGAGAAGGTCGTGTGCGTGTTCGACCACGCCAGCCTGGCCAGCGCGCCGGGCAGCCGCGCGATCGCCTCGTCCACGCGGGAGGGATCGACGAGCGCGGCCTTCACCTCGGGCTCGAGCGCGAGCGAGCCGACGAACGCGCGCCAGAGATCGTCCACGTACGGCGCCGGCCGGTAGTCGGCCAGGCGGCTCACGACGTGGGCGGCCTTCACCAGCGCGTTGTCGGCGCCGTAGGGCATCGAGCCGTGACCGGGCGTGCCCTTCACGCGCAGCCGCCGCCAGGCCACGCCCTTCTCGCCCACGTGCACGGTGACGTTCAGCTCGCCGCCGCTGGTACTGACCGTGCCGCCGTTCTCGGTCAGCAGATAGTTCGCCTTCAGCGCGTCCCAGTGGCGCTTGACGACGTGGCCGGCGCCGAGCGCGCCGCCCGCCTCCTCGTCCGCGCAGGCGAGATAGACGAGCGTGCCGCGCGGCCGCCAGCCGCGCCGCGCCAGCGTCCGGAGCGCCACGGCCTGCGAGGCCGTGAGGTTGAGCATGTCCACGGCGCCGCGGCCCCACACCTCGCCGTTCACGAGCTCGCCGCCGAACGGATCGCGCGTCCAGTGCTCGGGCGTGATCGGCACGACGTCGGTGTGGCCCATGAGGCAGAGCGTGGGCGCCGTCGGGTCGCTGCCCTCGATGCGGGCCACCAGGCTCGCGCGACCGGGCGCGGCGGCCGGCTCGTAGACCTCGAGGTCGAGGCCGCTGCCGGCCAGGTACGCGCGCAGCGTGTCGGTGGTGCGCACCTCCTGGCCCGAGGCCGGCGTGCCGTCGTTCACGCACTGGTTGCGGATCAGCTGCTGCAGCAGGTCGACGGTCTGGCCGGTCAGCGCGTCGTCCATGGTGTGCCACGATACTACGCGACAACGGCGCGCGCTCGCCCGCTCGGCTAGAATCACGCCCATGCTGACGCCAGCCCAGATCGACGCCACCGCCCGCGCCTCCTTCGAGATGCACCGCCGCCGCGAGCGCTATCGCCCACTGGACGCCGCCATCCGCGCCGCGCCGATCGAGGACGCCTACCGCATCCAGGAGGCG
>DASSLH010000023.1:0-3391 GCA_035689625.1 Candidatus Methylomirabilota bacterium
GTACGACTCGAGGATCTGCGTCTTGGAGTAGCGCAGCTCCACCAGCGTGGCCAGCCAGGCCTCGCGCGCCTTGCGGAAGAACGTGCGGCGCGGCCCGACCAGCCGGTTCTTCACGAGCTGCTGCGTGATCGTCGAGCCGCCCTGGGTGACGCGGCGGGCGCGCAGGTTCGCCCAGGCGGCGCGCACGAGCCCGCGCACGTCGAGCCCGCCGTGCTCGAAGAAGCGGTGGTCCTCGGCGGCGAGCACGGCGTTGATCAACACCAGCGGCACGTCGGCCAGGCGCACGGGCCGGTGATCCTCGCCGGGCCGGTCGTCGGCGCTGGTGAGGACCTCGGGCTCCAGCGCGGCGGCGCCGATGTCGTGGCCGTCGCGGCTCACGCGCAGGATGCGGTCGTCCTGCACGTCCACGCGCACGGGCCGGCTGTCGCCGCCGCGCAGGTGGATCTCCCAGCCGCCGGCCAGCCGGCGGAACTGCCCGGGCGCCGGCGGCGCCCCGCGCGAGTCGCTGTACTTGAGCCGCGCCAGCGTGCCGGCCAGATCCGCGCGCTTGACGTTCACGCCCGCGATCAGCGGCTGGGCGGCGGCGTACACGAACGTCGCGCGGCGCTCCTCGACGCGCTCGAACCGCGCCAGCTCGACGGAGGAGTAGATCGCCAGCGTGAGGACCAGCAGGCCGAGCACGCCGGCGGCGAGGAAGCCCAGCGCACGCAGCCGGTGGCCGGAGGGCCACGACCACCGTCGCGGCCAGGCCGGCAGCGAGGGCCAATCCATGCTCGATTATGCCCACCGCTCGCGGGCCGCCGCGACGGGAAGGGTTTTCCCTACGCGGGTGGCGAATTCCGGTAACAGTCGGGGGCCCCGACCGGCTAACTCCGCGTCGCCGCTGGCCGGTGGGCGGGGCACGTGCCTTGCTTCGCGCACGGACGTTCCCAGAGGTCGACGCCGGGTTGCAGGGGAGGCCGCCGTGCTGATCTGCCGATGCGCGTGGCACCCACGCTACTGTGGTTACCCGCTGCTGAGCGGGGTCGCGTCCTGGCGCGGCTGGACCCTCCGGTTCACGGACGGGATCTGCGAGAAATGCCTCGTGCGCTTCCGGGTCGAGCACCGGACGTTCCTCGAACGGCGGCGCGGCGTCGAGCCCAAGCCCGTCGTCACGGTACCCGCCGCCTGACCCGGGCGCCCGCGTCGGTCAGCGACGGAGGGCCGCTCGGCCCCCCCGTCACGATCCTAGAATCCGCGCGACGTGAGACAGTCCCCGTACGCCTCCTGGTAGACCGGATCGGCCTGTCCCGCGGGGGCGATGCCGGCGAGCGTGGCGCCGCCGGCGCTCGCCCTCGGCGGCAGCGTGGTCGCCGGCGGCGGCGTGGAGGGAATCGGTAGCGTCGCGGTGCCGGCGTCGGAGCCCGGCGAGCCCGCGCTGCCGCTGAGGCGTCCGCTCGCGTTCGGCACCCGGGTCGACGTCGCTGCTGCGGGGACTCACGCGCGGTGCCAGCGATGACGCGCGACGCCCGCCGGTTGCCTTGCGACGCCCCGGCGTCCTAGGTATGCTGAGTCTTCGGTGTGGCCGCCGCGCCCCCGCGAGAGTGGCGAAACTGGCAGACGCACTGGATTTAGGATCCAGCGGGCGAAAGCCCTTGGGGGTTCAACTCCCCCCTCTCGCACCACTTCTCGGAGCCCCGGCGCCGAGCGGAAAGAGATCTGAATGAAGGTCGCGGTCGAAGAGCTCGAGAGCTGCAAGCGGCGTCTCAACGTCGAGGCGCCCGTGGACGTCGTCGACAAGGAATGGGAGCGCGCCTACGGGCGCGTGCAGAAGCGGGCCAGCCTGCCGGGCTTCCGGCGCGGCCACGTGCCGCGCTCGCTGGTGAAGCTGCACTTCGCCGACGACGTGCGGCGCGAGGTGGCCGAGCATCTCATCCCCGACGTCTACCGCCAGGCGCTGTCCCAGGCGCAGATCGATCCGGTCAACGAGCCGGACCTCCAGGACCTCAAGCTGGAGGAGGGCACGCCGCTGTCGTTCACGGCGACGGTCGAGGTCAAGCCGAGCATCGCGCTCGGCGACTACCGCGGCGTCGAGATCCAGCACGCGCCCACGCCGGTGACCGACGCCGACGTGGCCGAGACGCTGGAGCGCATGCGCGAGCAGCACGCCGAGTTCCGCAGCGTCGAGCGCGCGGCCGCCGCCGGTGATCTCGTGGTCGTGGACTACACACTGGCGCCCGAGCAGCACGAGCCGACCACCGCCACCGGCTATCACTTCGTGGTCGGCGCCGGCAGCGTGCTGCCCGAGATCGACGCCGCCGTGGTCGGCCTCAAGGCCGGCGACGAGCGCGACGTCGCCGTGCGCTTCGCCGACGACCACCGCATGGAGTCGCTGCGCGGCAAGGGCGGCACCGCCCATCTCAAGGTCAGCGAGGTGAAGGAGAAGATCCTGCCGCCGCTCGACGACGAGCTGGCCAAGGGCCTGGGCGAGTTCGAGACGCTCGACGCCGTGCGCGCCGAGGTGCGCAAGCAGCTCGAGGCCGGCCGCGAGGCGGAGTCGCGGCGCGGGCTCGAGGACACGGTCGTGGACGCGCTGCTCGGACGCCACGAGTTCGCGGTGCCGGAGGCGATGGTCATGCGCCAGGTGGCCCACCAGGTCGAGCACACGCGCGACCGGCTGCGGCGCCAGGGCGTGGACCCCGACGCCGTGCAGTGGGACTACGCCAAGATCGTGGGCGAGCTGCGGCCCGGCGCCGAGAAGGCGGTCCGCCGCGCGCTGCTGCTGGAGGCCATCGCCGATAAGGAGGGCATCGCGCCCACCGACGCCGACCTCGACGCCGAGGTCGAGAAGTTCGCGCGGGCCAGCCAGCGCCCGGCGCCCGCCGTTCGGCGTATGATGGAGAAGAGCGGCGACCTCGAAGCGCTGCGACACGGGCTGCGCGAGCGCAAGACTCTCGACATGCTGATCGAGCACGCCCGGATCACGGCATAAGGAGACACTGGAATGGCTCTGGTTCCGATGGTCGTCGAGCAGACGCCGCGCGGCGAGCGGGCGTTCGACATCTTCTCGCGCCTGCTCAAGGAGCGCATCATCTTCCTGCCCACCTTCATCGAGGACGATCTGGCCAACCTGGTCATCGCCCAGATGCTGTTCCTCGAGGCCGACGATCCCGACAAGGACATCTACCTCTACATCAACTCCCCGGGCGGCTCGGTCACGGCCGGCATGGCGATCTACGACCCCATGCAGTACGTGAAGCCCGCCATCTCCACCATCTGCATGGGGCAGGCGGCCTCCATGGGCGCCTTGCTGCTGTGCGCCGGCGCCAAGGGCAAGCGCTTCGCGCTGCCGCACGCGCGCATCATGATCCACCAGCCGCTGGGTGGCGTGCAGGGCCAGGCGACCGACATC
>DASSLH010000024.1:0-3003 GCA_035689625.1 Candidatus Methylomirabilota bacterium
TCAGCGTCCGCGTCGCGTTGTAGATGATCACGAGGCTGAGCGCCATGAGCGCGTAGATCGAGCCCGTGGCCAGGCCGGACACGATCACGTTGATCAGCGCGGAGATCGTCACGCCGGGCGCGCCTCGAAGCGGCAGGCGGCGGCGCCCATCGCGGCGCAGGCCGTCTCGCTCACGCGGGCCGGGCGTCCCAGCGTCACCGTCGCCAGCGACTCCAGCACGCCGCGCGTGAGATGGCAGACGGGCTGCGTCGAGGGCCCGTAGGCCTCGGCGAACGGCGAGCGACGCACCGTGACGACGAGCCCGTCGGCGCCGATGCGCTCGAGCGTGAACTGGCCCCAGCCGATCGTGCCGCCCATCGCGGCCAGCGCCCGCGCGCGCTCCTCGGTGGTGCCGCTCAGCGCCGCCGTCGCCCGGGCGCCGCCGGCGCGCCCACCGGCCGCCAGGCACTCCCCCGCCCGGGCGCCGAGCACGGCCTCCACCGCCTTCTGCAGCGCGGCCAGCGTCTCCGGGCGGATCAGCAGGTAGCGCACGCCGTTCAAGGTCAGCGCGCCGCTTCCATCGTTGTCGATCATCGGATCACCCGCGACCAGGTGAAGGACTCCCAGCCGTCGTGCAAGAGGGCGAGGACCTCGCGCCGGGTGAGATCGCCGAGGCCCAGGTGATCGAGGGCGCGGCCGCCGGTGAGGTCGCGGCCCAGCAGCGCGCCGAAGACGCCGAGCAGGCCCGAGATCGCCGGCGTGGCCGCCCCGCCCATGCGGCCGGCCGACTCGAACAGCGTGAGGCCGAGCGCGACGTCCTCGCTCACGTAGCGGTGCTCGAACGTCAGCGTCTCGCTCCAGAGGCCGCTGGCCACGAGCTTCTCGCGCGCGCCGGCGCCGTAGAGGCCCTCGGCGGCGCGAGCGGCGTCGTAGTAGGTCGCCAGCTCGTAGTGCGGCGCCGGGTAGCCGATGCCCGTGCGGGCGGCGACGCGCTCGGCATCCACGGCGTCGATGAGGCGGCGCGCGCTGGCCGAGGTGCCGGCGGCGTGGATGTCGAAGCGGCCGGCGTCGATGGAGGCGGCGTTGACCAGCACCAGCGGCGGGTGGATGACCGGTCCCGCGTTCGTCAGCGCAGCGTCGAGCGTGTCCACGCACGGCCGCGCGGCGGGAAACAGGACACGCAGGCGCTCGAGCGCGGCCGGCGAGCGCGAGGCGGGGAAGACGCCGACCGGCAGGTTGGCCGCGCGCACCGGCGCGCTCACCGTGGCCGGCCCGGTCTTGCGCGCGAGGAACGGCAGCGTGCCGGTCTCGGCCAGCGCGAAGGGCAGCGTCGCGCCCGCCCGCGCCAGCGCGCGCGCGATGACGTAGGTGCCCAGCGTGCCAGGCGTGAGGAGCACGATCTCCTTGCCCGTGAGCCGGCCGGCCAGGCGCGTGGCGACGTCCTCGTGCGCGGTGGCCGGCAGCGCGACGACGACGACCTCGGCGCCCTCGAGCGCCTCGGCGAGATCGGCGGTGGCCCGGTCGAGGCGCGCGGGGCCCTGGCGCTCCTCGGCGAGCAGCGTGATGGCGCCGCCCTGGCGCACGGGGCCGAGCTCGTCACCCGCCCGCCGCCAGAGGCGGACGCGATGGGTGGCGAGCGCCAGGTCGGCGGCGATCGCGTAGCCGCCGTTGCCGCCGCCCAGAATCGCGACATTCATTGGCTCGCCTCGCCTGCGGCTGCGGCTCGCACTACCACAACGTTCATTTCACGATTCCCTCGTGCCGGAGCGCGGCGATGCGCTCGGCCGGATATTTCAGGACCTCGCCCAGCACCAGGTCGGTGTGCTCGCCGAGGCGCGCCGGCGGCGCCAGCGGCACCTCCATCTCGCCGTCCACCTTCAGGGGCGTGCCCAGCGTGGCCAGGGCGCCGTGGCGCGGATGCGCGAGCTCCACCACCATGCGGCGGTGGCGCACCTGCGGATCGCTCAGCACGCGATCCACCGAGAGGATCGGCGCCGCCGGCACGCCAGCGGCGTGCAGGCGGGCGAGCCAGTCCTCGGTGGTGCGCTCGCGGAAGCGGGCCTCGACCAGCGGCATGAGCGCCGCGCGGTGGGCGACGCGGTCGCGGTTGCTGGCAAAGCGCCCGTCGCGTTCCCAGTCGGGCCGCTCGGCGGCGCGGCAGAAGGCGCCCCAGAACTTCTCGGCGAAGACGGCGACGATGAGATGACCGTTGCGCGTGGCCAGGGCGCCGTAGGGCACCACGGAGGCGTGGGCGGAGCCCAGCGGGCGCGGCACGCGGCCGTCGGTCCAGAAGTACTGCGCCATGTAGGTGAGCAGCGAGACCTGGCAGTCGAGCAGCGAGAGGTCCACGTGCGAACCCCGCCCCGTGCGCTCGCGGCGAAAGAGCGCGCCGGCCACCGCGAAGGCGCCGAACATGCCGCCGGCGAGGTCGCCCATCGGCAGCCCCATGCGCACCGGGGAGCCACCCTCCTCGCCGGTGACCGACATCGCGCCGCCCATCGCCTGCAGCGCCAGGTCGAACGCCGGCCAGTCGCGGTAGGGTCCGTCCTGGCCGTACGCCGAGATCGAGCACATCACCAGCCGCGGGTTGACGCCGGCCAGCGTCGCGTAGGCGAGGCCGAGCCGCTCCATCACGCCCGGCCGGAAGTTCTCCCAGACGACGTCGGCCCCGGCGGCGAGATCGAGGAACACCTGGCGCCCGGCCGGCTTCGTGAGGTCGAGCGCGAGCGACTTCTTGTTGCGGTTGATCGCCAGGAAGTACGCGCTCTCGCCGTCCGGCAGGAACGGCGGGCCCATCACGCGCATCGGATCGCCGCCGTCGGGCTCCTCGATCTTGATCACGTCGGCGCCGAGGTCGGCGAGCAGCATCGAGCCGTAGGGGCCCGCCAGCATGCGGGAGAGATCGAGCACGCGCACGCCGGCGAAGACGCTCATGCGCTCACGCGCACGCCGTGGGCACGGGCGGCGACCAGCAGCGCGCTGTCGCCGGTGAGCGGCAGCACGTCCAGATACTGCGCGGCCGGC
>DASSLH010000025.1:0-2071 GCA_035689625.1 Candidatus Methylomirabilota bacterium
CCGGAGGCTTCGGCATACCGGCTCGAGTAGTGGATAATGGGCGCTCGGACGGGCGGGAGGGTCAGATGTCTGATCGAACGATGACGCGACGAAGGCTGCTCGGCACGCTGGCGGCAGGCGTGATCGCCGGCGGCGCGCTCGCGGCCCGGGGGGCGCGGCCGGCGGCGGCGCAGGAGCCGGCGCTCGGGCGCAACGAGCCGCTGGACGCCGCGCTCAAGCGCGTGTTCGGGGGCCGGCCGATGAAGGACGGCAGCGGGATGATCAAGCTCGACGTGCCGCTCATCGCCGAGAACGGCGCGGTGGTGCCGGTCTCCGTCGAGGTCAACGCGCCGATGACGCCGCAGAGCTACGTCAAGCACATCTACATCGTCGCCGACAAGAACCGCATCCCGATCGTCACCCGCGTGGCGCTCACGCCCGAGTCCGGCGCGGCCTACATGGGTGCCAACATCCGCCTGGGCGAGACGACCGATGTGCGCGCCGTCGTCGAGCAGAGCGACGGCACGCTGCTGGTCGCCCGGCGCGAGGTGAAGGTGACGATCGGCGGCTGCGGCGGCTAGCGAGGACGGCCATGTCGGACATCGGCAAGGTCAGGCTGCGGCTGCCCGCGACGATCAAGCCCGGCGACGTCGTGCGCGTGCGCTGCCTGGTGATCCATCCCATGGAGCGCATCGAGCGCGACAAGGCCGGCAAGGTCATCGACAAGAAGTACAACTACATCGACCGGGTCACCGTCACCTACCTGGGCAAGACGGTGGCCACGTTCGAGACCACGCAGAGCGTGAGCGAGAACCCGTTCTTCGCCTTCACGCTCAAGGCCACCGATCCCGGCAAGGTGACCGTCACCTTCCACGACACCCACGGGGACACGTATCAGGGCTCGGCGGACATCGCGTTCTCCTGACGCGGTGAGGCGCCGGCTCGTCTCGCGCTGGCTGGCGATGCTGGTGCTGGCGGCCGGCTGCGCGACCACCGCCGACTTCTCGGACGTGCCGCGCTGGCCCACGCATGCGATCCCCGAGGGGCGCGGCGACGTCCGCACCGGCGCCGGCGGCCAGCGGGTGGCCGTGCGCTACGCCGGCTGGAGCACGCGCGACTTCGGCGCCTTCCGCACCTACGCCTACGACGACACGCGCCCGGAGCCGGCGGTCCAGCGCGTCACGCCGCCGCCCGGGCTCACCGGCGACGTCGCGCGCGGCCGCGCGCTGTTCCTCGATCGCGCCAAGGGCCCGTGCAGCGGCTGCCACCTGGTGCCCGGCGACGACGTCTGGCCGGCGGGCGGCGTGGGGCCCGATCTGTCCACCCTCGCCGATCGCAAGCTGACCGACGCGTACCTCTACCAGCAGCTCTGGGACCCGCGGGTGACCTACCCGAAGACCGTGATGCCGCCCTGGGGCGCCCAGCACGTGTTCACGCCGCAGCAGATCGTGGACGTCGTCGCCTATCTGCAGTCGCTGCACGGGCCGCTGCCGCCGGAGAAAGATCCGGAGCGCAACCCCGCCACGCGCCACAGGCCGGTCGGCTTCGGCGACAACCTCGATCCCACGAACAACCCGGCCATCGTGCGCGCCGAGAGCGCGGCCACGCTGTGGAGCGGCAAGGGCCCGGCCGGCAAGGCCTGCGTCGACTGCCACGCCGGCGGCGTCGAGGCCTCCATGCGCGGCGTGGCGACGCGCTATCCACGTTACATCGAGAAGTACCGGCGGGTGATGTCCATCGAGGACTTCCTCACCGTGCACGGCCCCGAGACGACCGGCCGCGGGCTGGAGATGGAGAGCGCCGACAACCTCGACCTCACGATGCTGATCAAGATGGCGTCCAACGGCCTGCCGGTGAGCGTGGACACGACCAGCGCGCCGGCGCGGGCGGCGCTGGCCCGCGGCAAGGCGACGTTCGAGCGGCGCGTGGGCGAGCGCAACCACGCCTGCGCCGACTGCCACACGCCCGAGCACGGCGCCAACAAGTTCCTGGGCGGCCGGCTGCTCGGCGACGTCACCACCGGCGCCACGCGCCACTTCCCGACCTGGCGCACGAGCCAGAACGACGCCTGGGACATGCGCAAGCGCTTCCA
>DASSLH010000026.1:0-3615 GCA_035689625.1 Candidatus Methylomirabilota bacterium
AAGATCGCCTTCGCCGACCGCGCCGTCGCCACCGGCGATCCCGCGTTCGTGGACGTGCCGGTCGCGCGGCTCGTCGCCAAGGACTACGCCGCCGCCCGCCGCGCGCGCATCGACCCGGCCAAGGCGCAGAGCCACGGCGCCGGGCTGGCGGCGGCGGGCTCGGCGCACACCACGCACCTGACGGTCGCCGACGGCGACGGCAACGTGGTGGCGGCGACGCAGACGATCAACAGCCTCTTCGGCAGCAAGGCGATCGCGCCGGGCACCGGCATGCTGCTGAACAACACGATGGCGCTGTTCGATCCGCACCCCGGTCACGCGCTGTCGGTCGCGCCGGGCAAGCGGATGACCAGCTCGATGGCGCCCACGCTCGTGCTGCGCGACGGCCGGCCGGCGCTGGCGCTGGGCCTGCCGGGCGGCGTGCGCATCTTCACCTCGGTGCTCCAGGCGCTCGTGAACGTCATCGATCACGGCATGACGCTGCAGGAGGCCGTGGAGGCGCCGCGCGTGTGGACGCAGGGCCAGGAGCTGGAAGTGGAGGAGGCGATCGGCGCCGACGTGCGGGCCGGGCTCGCCGCGCGCGGCCACGCCGTCACGCCGGTCGCGCACGTGGCCGGCGGCATGGGCGCGATCGCCTTCGAGGCCGACGGCTCGCTGACCGGCGCCTCCTGCTGGCGCGCCGACGGCACGCCGATCGGCATCGGCGGCGGCTACGCGCGCCCCGGCATCCGCTTCTGGCCCGATCGACATGGGAGCCCCGAGATGGCCCCCAAACCCCCAGCGCTCGGAACCGCGCCGGCAAAGCCGTCGCGGTCCTCGTAAACGGGCGGCCCTCGGGAACGCGCTATGCCGTACTTCTGTCACGAGTTTCCGGACGTGCTGACGGTGCCGACGCGGGTCGTGGACGCGCGGCCGGGCGCCGTCGTGCTGGAGCGCACGCCGTTTCATCCGGGCGGCGGGGGCCAGCTCGCCGACCGCGGCGTGCTGCGCTGGCAGGGCGGCGAGGCGCGCGTGACGGCCATCGAGGCGGACGGCGAGCGGTTCTGGCACGTGCTGGGGGAGCCGGTGGAGATCGCCGGCGCCGTCGAGGTCGCCGTCGACGCCGAGTTCCGCGCGCTCATGGCCCAGCTGCACACCAACGCGCACGTCATCAGCGCGCTCGTCTTCCAGCGCTTCGCCGGGGCCCTGATCACCGGCGCCCAGCTCAACGCCGACGGCACCGCCCGCGTGGACTTCGACCTGCCGGAGGCGGACAACGAGCGACTGCGCGCGCTCGAGCCCGAGATCAACGACGTGATCCGCCAGGACCTCGACGTGCGCTACGCCTGGATCCCGGTCGCCGAGGCGGCCGCCGAGCCGGGGCTGCTGCGCAGCCGCTCGGTGACGCCTCCGCCGTCGCCCGACGGCCGCGTGCGCATCGTGGAGATCGTCGGCCTCGACCGCCAGGCGTGCGGCGGCACACACCTGGCGTCCACCGGCCGCTCGCGGCCGGTGCGCATTTTGAAGATCGACAACAAGGGGCGGCACAACCGGCGCGTGCGGCTGGGTCTGGCGGAGGGCTGAGCGCGCGCTACTTGCGCTGCGACGTCGCCAGCGCGGCGGCGAGACCGAGCCCGATGTACATCCCGCCCGAGAGCCAGCGCTCCCTGCCGACCCAGCGCGGGTGGCCGCGCAGCCAGCGGGCCGCGGTGCCGGCGCCCAGCGCGTAGGCGCTGTCGGTGACGAGCCCGAGCGCGACGAACACCAGCCCCAGCGCCAGCACCTGCAGGCCGACGCGGCCGCGCGCGACGTCCACGAACTGCGGCAGGAACGCCAGGAAGAAGAGCGCGGTCTTGGGATTGAGCACGTTGACGACGAAGCCGTCGAGCACGGCGCGGCGCAGCCGCACCGGGCGGGCCGGCCGGATCGTCCCCGGTGCCGCGCGCGCGCGGAGCCGGCGCACGCCGAGGACGACGAGGTAGGCGGCGCCCAGGTACTTCACGATCCCGAAGGCCGTGGCCGACGCGGCCAGCAGCGCGGAGAGCCCGGCCGCCGCCGCGGCGATGTGCACGAGCGTGCCGGCGTGCACACCGAGGACGGAGGCCAGTCCGGCGCGCCGCCCGGCCTCGACGCTGCGGGCGACGATGTAGAGCACGGCCGGCCCCGGCGTGACGAGCAGCGCCAGCGCGGCGATCGCGAAGAGGCCCAGGCCCGGCGACGGCGCCATCACGACGCGCCGGTCGCGGCCGCCCCGGCGCCGCCGCGCCGCAGCCACCGGAGCGCGAACAGCAGCGTGGCAAGCGCCTGCACGGCGAAGCCCCACAGCAGCGGCGGCCGGCGGCCGACGCGATCGGACAGGATGCCGAACGGCGGAGTGGTGGCGAGCACGCTCAGCGCGTCGGCGCCGTACATGACGCCGTAGAGGAAGCCGGCGGCGAACAGCGTCACGGCGACGGCGACGAGGGCGGCGCGCGGACGGGGGGCTCTTGGCACGCCGCCGAGGATAGCAGCCTCCGCGGCGATCTGTTAAGATGCCCGCTCCGCGACGAGGGAGGCGACATGAGCGATCAGGCGCAGGTCCTGGGCAGCCGCAGCATGGAGCCGGACGGCTCGAGCCCGACCAGCCAGCCGTGCGTGATGCTGATCTTCGGCGCGTCCGGCGACCTCACCAAGCGCCTGCTGGTCCCCGCCCTCTACAACCTGGCCTGCGACGGGCTGCTCTCCGAGCAGTTCGCGCTGCTCGGCGCCGCCATGGACCCGCTGACGACGGAGTCGTTCCGGCAGCGGATGAGCGAGGACATCAAGCGCTTCCACACCCGGCAGCAGTTCGACCAGGCGGCGTGGGACAAGCTGGTGGCGCGCTTCCACTACATGCAGGCCGGCTTCGACGACACCGCCGCGTTCGGCAAGCTCAAGGCCGAGGTCGCGCGCCTGGACCGCGAGCAGAACATCGGCGGCAACGTCCTGTTCTACTTCGCGACGGCGCCGCGCTTCTTCGGCCTGCTCTGCCGCCAGCTGCACGAGAATGGGTTCAAGGACGGGCGCGGCTGGAAGCGCATCATCGTCGAGAAGCCGTTCGGCACCGACCTCGCCTCCGCGCTGCAGCTCAACAAGGACGTGCTGGCCCACTGGCACGAGGACCAGATCTACCGGGTCGACCACTACCTGGGCAAGGAGACGGTCCAGAATCTCCTGGCCTTCCGCTTCAGCAACGGCATGTTCGAGCCGCTCTGGAACAAGCACTTCATCGACAACATCCAGTTCAACGTGGCCGAGGCGGTGGACGTCGAGGGCCGCGGCGGCTACTACGACAGCGCGGGCGTGCTGCGCGACATGATGCAGAACCACATGTTCCAGATGCTGGCCTACCTCTGCATGGAGGTGCCGGGCTCGTTCGAGTCCAACGCCATCCGCAACGAGAAGGCCAAGCTGCTGGAGGCCGTGCGCGTCTACACGCCGGAGGAGGTCGCCCGCCACGCGGTGCGCGGCCAGTACGGCCCCCAGCTCGACGACCAGGGCAAGGTCGTCAAGCCCGGCTACCGGCAGGAGAAGGACGTCGATCCGAACTCCAAGACGGAGACGTTCGCGGCGGCGCGTTTCCACATCGACAACTGGCGCTGGGAGGGCGTGCCGATC
>DASSLH010000027.1:0-7454 GCA_035689625.1 Candidatus Methylomirabilota bacterium
GAAGCTCGGCCGACAGCTGCCCGTCGCCCATCGGCTCCAGGAAGGCGGCCGCGTAGGTGTAGGCGAGGCCCTGGACGGCCGGCGCGTAGCCGGGCTCGGCCGCCACCGCTTCCTCGAAGAGTCCGCGCGCCTCGGCCACCATCTGGCCGCGGGTGTCGCCGTGGCGCATCGTGAGCAGCGCCTTGCCGCGCAGGTAGAAGTCGTAGGCGGCTAGGCTCGCCAGCGGCTTCTGGCCGACGCGGGCCAGCTCGGCGCGGTCGACGTGGGGCACGAGGCTGCCGACGATGTTGCGGGTGAGCTCGTCCTGGACCGCGAAGATGTCGGTCAGCGCCCGCTCGTAGGACTCGCCCCAGAGCTGCCCAGCCGTGGCGGCGTCAATCAGCTGGGCGGTGATGCGCGCCCGGCCGCCGTCGCGCCGCACGCTGCCCTGCAGCAGATAGCGCACGCCGAGCTCGTGGCCGATCTGCGAGGGCGACACCGCCCGGCGCTTGTAGGCGAACGTCGAGTCGCGGCCGATGACGAACAGGCCGCGGAAGCGCCCGAGGCTGGTGATCAGGTCCTCGGTGAGACCGTCGCTGAAGTAGTCGCCCTGCGGATCGGTGCCGTTGGCGAACGGCAGCACGGCGATCGAGGGACGGTCCGGTAGCGGTGGACCGGCGGGCCGGCGCCAGGCGAATCCCAGGACGATCGCGACGGACACGAGCAGCAGCGCAGCGATCGCCGCCGCCCGGCGCCAATCGCCGCCGGCGGGTGTGGCAGCGCCGGGCGGCGGCGTGTCGGCGACCGGCGAGACGGCGACGTCCAGGAGGTAGCCCCGCCGGGGCACCGTCTTGACCAGGCGCTGGTCGGCGTCGCCCAGCGCGGCCCGCACCTCGCTGACGCACTTGGCGAGCGACTCATCGGAGACGACCACGTCGGGCCAGACGGCCTGCATCAGCTCGTCCTTGGACACGAGCCGGCCGGCATTGGCGACCAGATGGGCGAGGACGCCGAAGCTCTTCGGTCGCAGCTCGATGACGCCATCGCCGCCCCGCAGGGCGCCCCGGGTGAGGTCCAGCATGTAGTCGCCGAAGCGGTAGATGGCTGGGGCTGTGTTCATCGAGGCCGACGCCAGCATCGCGCCTTTTGCTCGAATTTCAAGGTTCTTTCACCGTTCTTTCAGGACACGCTGCCCGAGGCCGGTCATAGTCACGGGCGGGAGGTGTCCCATGACGATGCGTTACCGGCTGGCGATCCTGGTCATGGCGATCTTGGTATGGGCGGGCTCGAGCGGCGCTCGGGCCGAGACCGAGGCGGGGCACGACTTCACCGTCACGCTGCTCGGCACCGGCATCCCCGTCCCGACGCCCGACCGGTTCGGGCCGGCGACGCTGGTGCGGGCCGGCGGCCAGTCGCTGCTCTTCGACGCCGGCCGGGGCGCCACCATCCGGCTCTTCCAGCTGCACGTGCCGCTGCGCGAGGTCGGGCCGCTCTTCGTCACGCACCTGCACTCGGACCACACCGTCGGCATCCCGGACGTGTGGCTGAGCGGGTGGCTCGGCGGTCCCTGGGCACGCCGGACGACGCCGTTCCGCGTCATCGGTCCGGCGGGCACGAAGGACCTCATGGACAACCTGGAGCGCGCCTACGCCGCCGACATCCGGATCCGCACGGCGGACGAGAAGTATCCGGCCGAGGGCGTGCGGGTGATCACGCAGGAGTTCGCGGCCGACGGCGTGGTGTACGACAGGGACGGCGTGCGCGTGACCGCGTTCGAGGTCGACCACGGCGACCTCATCAAGCCGGCGTACGGCTACCGGGTCGACTACGGCGGCCGCTCGGCGGTGATCTCGGGCGACACGCGCTTCAGCCCCAACGTGGTCAAGCACGGCACGGGCGCCGACCTGCTGATCCACGAGGTTGCCGCCGTGCGGCCCGAGCTGCTGAAGGAGGCGGCGGTGCAGCGGGTGATGGCGCACCACGCCTCGCCGCAGGACGCGGGCCGGGTCTTCCGCCTCGCGCACCCGCGGCTGGCTGCCTACACGCATCTCGTCCTGCTGGACCGCCCGGGCGTGCTGGCGGTGAGCCTCGACGAGCTCGTGCGGCAGACGCGCGAGACCTACGACGGACCGCTCGTCGTGGGCGCCGATCTCATGACGTTCAGGATCGGCAAGGACGCGGTGGAGGTCGCACGCTAGCGCGGCGTGATGACGAAGCGGAAGCGGGCGTCGGGGCGGTCGTAGCGCGCGAAGGCCTGGCGGATCTCCTCGGCGGTGAAGCGCTGGTACTCGGCGGGCGCCTGCAGCAGGTCGTCGAGCGTCAGACCGCGGTAGTCGAGACTCGCCAGGCGGCTGGACCAGAAGTCGGGCGTCTTCATGATCTCGTCGAGCAGGTTGCCCATCTGCTTCTTGGCGACGGCCAGCTCCTCGCCGCTGGGCCCGTCCTTGGCGAAGGCCGCGTACATGTCCTCGACCGCGCTGGCGAGCACCGGCGCCTTGCCGGGATCGGTCGGAGCCAGGGCGACGAACAGGCCGAAGCCCGGGTAGACGACGGCCGGCTCCGACGAGGCGCGGATGCTGTAGACGAGTTGGCGCTCCTCGCGGATCGTCTTGAGCATGCGCGTGCTCAGGATGCGCGCGGCCAGGTTCAGCAGGCGCGTGTCGCGCACGTCGCGCAAATCGGCGCCGAAGAAGCCGGCCAGCACGGCGCCCTGCGGCGTGAGCGCCTCGACGCTGTCGCCCACCGTGATCGGCCCCGGGGGCCGCGCGATCCGCCGCAGGTCGAACAGCGTCTTGTCGCCGATGCGCGGCCGTGCGGGCAGCGCCCCGAGATAGCGGGCGAGCAACCCCGTGGCCGGCTCGCGGTCGAGGTCGCCGACCACGGCCGCCTCGATCGGCGCCTGGGCGATCAGCCGGCGCAGCCAGGCCTGGGCGGCCGGCAGGGTGATCGCGCTGACCTGGGCGGCGGTGAGCGAGCGCGGGCGCAGCTCGCTGGGCGGGTAGAACGCCGTCTCGGTGCGCTCGAGCAGCGCCTGCATCGGCTGGCGCTTGCGCTCCTCGATGCGCTGCGCCTCGGCGTCCTTCCACTGCGTCAGCGCCGCCGGCTCGACCACGGGGTCGGTCAGCAGCAGGTAGGCCAGCTGCAGGCCCTTCTCGAGGTCGGCGGTGTCGCCGCTCACGATGAGGCTGACGCTGTCGCCGCCCATGCCGCCGCGCACGCGCACCTTGGCGCCCGTCATGAGGTCGCGGATGTCCACGCTCGACAGCGTGCTCGTGGCCGGCCGGTCCCAGGCGCGCAGCGCCGCCTCGGTGAGGCCCCGATCGGCCGGCGTCTCCTGGATGGCGCCGCCGGCCAGCGTGATCGTCACCGTCGCCTCGTTCCTGCGCTGCTCCATCGTGCGCTGGTGGATGCGCACGCCGTTGTCGAGCCAGAGCGAGGTCACGCCGCTGGCGGCGTGCGTCACGCTCTCCACCACGGCGCCGGCCGGCGGCTTCTGGGCCAGCAGCGACGTCGCCCGGGCGACCTCGGCGGGCTTCTCGGGCGTCACGGCGGTGGCCGCCTGGCCGAGCTTCACCAGCTCGTCCTCGGTCGGCACGTCGTCGCCGGCCGGCAACTCCGCGATGAACAGCGCGCGCTGGGGATCGAACGCCGCCGTGAACCTGTCGGAGACCTCGCGCGCGGTGATGCCGGGGAGCAGCCGCTGCAGCAGGGCCAGCCGCTGGACGGCCGACATCGGCGGCGTGCCGTAGGTCACGTGGCGGTTCAGCTCGCGCAGCACCTCGGGGGCCGGGCGCGTCGTCTCCCGCCGCACGGCCTCCTCGGTGCCGGCCACGAACGCGGCGCGCGCATCCTGCAGCTCGCGCTCGGTGAAGCCGTGCACGCGGGCGCGCTGCAGCTCGGTCCCGAGGTCCTTGAGCACGGTGCGCCAGGTGCCGGGGCGGCCCGAGGCCTGCACCGTCGTCAGGCGCAGCAGGGACGACCAGTCCTCGATCGCCGCGTGGCCGGCGGGGAAGGCGACGTGGCCGGCCGCGACGGCGGCGCTGAGCCGGCGGTTGAACACCCAGGTGCCGATCGTCTCCACCAGCTCGCGGCGGCGGCGGCCGACGGTGGTGACCGGCTCCTGCGGCGGCTCCACGCGCGAGATCGAGACCTCGGCACGCGTGAGCTCGGGATCCGTGACGACGATCGCGCGCGGCCCGGCCGTCGGCTTGACGCCGACGGGGCGCGGCGCCGGCCTGGGCGCCGTCGGGCCGCCGCCGAACTGCTGGGCGATCACGTCGGCGACCATCGCCGGATCGGCGTCGCCGACGACGATCACAGTCATGTCGCTCGGCGTGTACCAGTGCGCGTAGTACTCGCGGAAGTCGGGCGGCGTCACCGACTTGATCGTCGGCTCGGTGCCGATCGGCAGCCGGCGGCCCACGGTGGACTCCGGCGCCAGCCGCTCGAGGATCTGGTCCTGCGTGCGCTGGCGGGGGCTGGTGCGCGCGCGCTTCTCCTCCAGGATGATGCCGCGCTCGCTGTCGATCTCGCGGGGATCGAGCGTCATCCGCAGCGCCACGTCGGACATGAACAGCATGCCCTTGGTCACCAGCTCGCGGCTGCCGCCCGGCACGGTGATCTGGTAGGTCGTCTGGTCGAAGCCGGTGAACGCGTTCTGGTCGCGCCCGAAGGCCAGGCCGAGCGACTGGAAGAACGACACGGCCGAGCCCGGCGGGAAGTTGGTCGTGCCGTTGAACGCCATGTGCTCCAGGTAGTGGGCGAGGCCGCGGGTGGCGTCCGTCTCGTTCAGCGACCCCGAGCCCACGTGCAGCCAGATGCTGACCCGGTCCTCGGGATTGCGATGCGGCCGGATGACGTAGCGCAGGCCGTTCGGCAGCGTGCCGGTGAGGAGCGCGGGATCGGTCGGCAGCGCCTCGTCGGCCGGCGTGGTCCCGTGCGCGGGAAGGCTCGGTCCGAGGAGCAGCAGGAGCAGCAGGAGCAGGACGGCGGTCGGCAGTCTGCGCACCGGTTCCCTCTTACTTGAAGAACTCCCGGGTGGCGAGCCGGGCGCCCTCGGCCAGCGCGGCGAGCTTGGCCCAGACGATGTCGGGATCGACGGCGGCCTGGCCGACCCAGGTGCCGAAGCCGCAGTCGGTGCCCGCGATGACGTTCTCGCGCCCGACCAGCCGCGCGAAGCGCCCGATGCGCTCGGCGACCAGCTCGGGGTGCTCGATGAAGTTGGTCGTGGAGTCGATGCAGCCGGGGATCAGCACCTTGCCGGCCGGCAGCTTCACGCGCTCGAAGACCTTCCACTCGTGGGCGTGGCGCGGGTTGGCGGCCTCGAACGAGATGCCGGCCGGTCGGGCGGTGAACACGACGTCGATGATGTCGGCGAGCGGGATATCGTAATGATGCGGGCCCTCGTAGTTGCCCCAGCACAGGTGCACGCGCGCTTGTTCAGGCGGCACGTCGGCCAGGGCGCGGTTGAGCGCCTCGACGTGCACGCGCGCCCGCGCCCGGAACTCTTCCACGCTGAGGTCGGCGTACTGGATGTGGCGGCCCATGGCGAGGTCGGGACAGTCGATCTGCAGCACGAAGCCGGCCCGCGCCACCGCCGCGTACTCCTGCCGCATCGCCTCGGCGATCGCGAGGAGATAGGCCTCCTGGCTCGGGTAGTGCTCGTTCTTGAAGAACAGCGAGATCACACCGGGCGAGGCCGCGGTGAGGAACCCCTCGCTCGCCTTCACGCCGGCCAGCGCTGCGCGAAGGCTGTCCACGTCGGCGCCCGCCGCCGCCGGATCGCGCACGGCGATGGCGCTGGTGCAAGCGGGCGTGCGGCGGCGGGCGCGACCGGGGTCGCCGAACACGCGGCGCGCCATGCCGGGAAAGTCCACGAGGTCGCGGTACTGCAGCGGGTGGCTGGCGCCGCCGAAGCCGGTCAGCCGGTCCTTGACGTACGTCGCGTAGGAGGGCTTGCTCATCTCGCCGTCGTTGACGACGTCCACGCCGGCCTGCACCTGGCGGCCCACGACCTCGGCGACGGCGGTCCGGATGCGGGCGTCCAGCGCGGCGGCGTCCACCGGCACGCCCTCCTCGCGCGCGAACATCGCGCGGATCAGGTCGTCCGGCCGCGGCAGGCTGCCGGTGTGCGTGGTGAGGAAGCGCTCCGTGCTGCGCTTCACGGCGTCGTGGTCGTGCCCGGCGGGTCGAGATCGCGCGCGCCCGACGTCCGCTGGCGGAACTCGGTGGGCACGGCGCGCCCCGCGCGCGTGAACGCCTGCTGGATCGCCTCGACGTTGGGGCTGAAGATCGTGCGCCGGTTGCCGCGCGCCCATTCGTTCGAGCTGCGCGGCCCGTCGGCCGAGCCCTGGAACTGCGGCATCACGTAACGCGCGAACAGCTCGTAGCTCTTCAGTGTCTGCTCGCGGGTGGCCCAGTTGTGGGCCCGGAACAGCACGCCGCCGAAGCCGCCCGCGCTCAGCTCCCACAGCTTCGTGATCCCGCGCACGACCGTGTCGACGGAGCCCACCAGCGTGGTGCCCATCTTCACGCCCTCGGTGAGCGGATCGTCGGAGCGCCCGGGCGGCCGGCCCAGCGTCTCCTCGAAGTAGGTGATGGTCTCGTGGCGCTCGGCCTTCTTGACCTGGCGCAGCGCCTCCTCGTCGTCCTCGGCCACGTGCACGTTGACGACGAGCTTCCACTGCCGGCGGTCCATCGACGTGCCGTGCTGAGCCGCGACCTCCTCGGCGATCTTCCACTGGTTGGCCAGCGCCTCGGGGCCGCCGGGCAGGCCGGCGCCGAGGGAGAGCACGCCGAGGCCGTGGCGGCCGGCCGCCTGCACGCCGGCGGGCGTCATCACGCTGGCGACGGCGATCGGGAAGTGCGGCTCGGTGTAGGGCGCCAGATGCAGCCGCGCCTGGCGCAGCTCGAACCAGTCGGTCTTGAGCGTGACCGGCTCGTCGCCCTTGAGCAGCGCCATGATCGCGTCGAGGGCCTCGTCCATGCGCGGGCGCTGCGTCACCGGCTCGATGCCCATCATGTACGCGTCGGAGACCAGCGCACCCGGCCCGCAGCCCAGCATCGCGCGCCCGCGCGTCATGTGGTCGAGCTGCACGAAGCGCTGGGCCACCAGGAACGGATGGTGGTACGGCAGGCTGGTGACGCCGGAGCCGAGCATGATGTGCTTGGTGCGCTCGGCGGCGGCGGCGATGAAGACCTCCGGCGAGGCGATCAGCTCCCAGCCAGCTGAGTGGTGCTCGCCGACCCACACCTCGTCGTAGCCCAGCCAGTCGAGCCACTCGATCAGCTCCATGTCGCGCGCCATGGCGAGCGTGGGGTTCTCGCCGACCCTGTGAAACGGCGCCAGGAAGATGCCAAACTTCATGCCTTTGTGGGCCATAGGCAGCGTAGTTTACCCGGCTTCGACGGCCCGTGCTGTATCTTGCTGGCGACATGTTGCGCGCGCTGGGCGTTGCCGTCACCGCGCTCCTCGC
>DASSLH010000028.1:0-7710 GCA_035689625.1 Candidatus Methylomirabilota bacterium
CGCAGCGGCGCCATCACCGTCCGCGTGCCGGTCTCCGCCCTGCGTCCGACCGACGCGCTGGCGACCACGCCGCTCCCGCGACGGCGCGAGGCGAGCGCCGACGTCGCCGTGCGCAGCGTCGCGCCCGAGCTGATGCTGATCGGGCGCACGACGGACGAGGCGCGCGACCTCGTCGAGAAGTACCTGGACGACGCGTTCATGGCCGGCATGACGAACGTGCGGCTCGTGCACGGCAAGGGCACCGGCGCGCTGCGCAAGGCGGTGCGCGGCGTGCTCTCCGATCATCCGCTCGTCGCCTCGTTCCGCGACGGCGAGCCCGGCGAGGGCGGCCACGGCGCCACCGTCGCCGCCCTCAAGGTGTCCTGATGGCCTCCTACTCGCCGGCCATCCTCGACGAGATCCGGGCCGGCGTGGATGTGGTCGAGCTCGTGGGGCGCTTCGTGAATCTCAGGAAGGCCGGCCAGAACTACAAGGGCCTCTGCCCGTTCCACGCCGAGAAGACGCCCTCGTTCATGGTCAATCCGCGCAAGGGCATCTTCCACTGCTTCGGCTGCGGCGTGGGCGGCGACGCCTTCGGCTTCCTCATGCGGCAGGACCGGCTGTCCTTCCCCGAGGCCGTGCGCGCGCTCGCCCGGCAGGCGGGCGTGGCGCTGCCCGAGGACCGCGGCGCCCGCGCGGCCGAGTCCGGGCGGGAGGAGCTCTACCGCGCGATGGAGCTGGCGGCGGCGTTCTACACCGAGCGGCTGTGGACCGCCGGCGGCGAGCGCGCGCGCGAGTACCTGGACAAGCGCGGCATCGCGCCCGAGGTGGCGCGCCGCTTCGGCCTCGGCTGGGCGCCCGAGGGCTGGGAGACGATCCTCGGCGCGCTGAAGGGCGCGTGCAGCGAGGAGACGCTGATCGCCGCCGGTCTGCTGGTCACCCGCGACAACAAGCCCGGCGCCTACGATCGCTTCCGCGGCCGGCTGCTGTTCCCCATCCGAGATCTCCAGTCACGCGTGGTGGCCTTCGGCGGCCGCGGCTTCGGCGACGAGCAGCCCAAGTACCTGAACTCGCCGGAGACCCCGCTCTACAGCAAGGGCAACCTGCTCTACGCCGCCGACCTCGCGCGCGACACCGTCCGCGAGAAGAACCGCGCGCTCATCGTCGAGGGGTACGTCGACTGCCTCATGGCGCACCAGCACGGCTTTACCGAGACGGTGGCCGCGCTGGGCACCGCGTTCACCGCCGCCCAGCTCGGCGTGCTGCGCCGCTACTGCGACGAGGTGATCACGTTCTTCGACGCCGACGCGGCCGGCCAGAAGGCGGCCGAGCGCGCCGAGGAGCTGCTGGAGCCCTCCGGCGGCGGCCTGACCTGGGGCGTGAACCGGGCGGGGACGTTCGACGCGCCCGGCGCGCTGCGCGTGAAGGTCGCGCTGCTGCCGGCCGGGCACGATCCGGACACGTTCCTGCGCGCCGAGGGTGCGGCGGCCTTCAGCGAGCGCATCGCCGTCGCGCGCAGCCTGCTGGCCTACGCGCTGGATCGCACGATCGGCGAGGCGGCCACCGGCGGCGCCCGCGGCCGCATCAACACCTTCGCCCGCGTGGCGCTCATGCTCGCCAAGGTCGGCGACGCCGAGGAGGCGGCCGCCCTGTCGCGCGAGGCGGCGCTGAAGCTGGGCGTGGATCCCACCCAGCTGTGGATCGAGGCCCAGCGGCTGCAGGCCTCGCTGCGCCGGCCGGCGGCCGTGGCCGGCCGGGCGACGACGACGCCGGCGCCGCCGGTCTTCGAGCGCGACCTCGTGGCGGTGCTGCTGGCCTCGCGCGAAGCGCGCGCCGCGCTGCTGCCGCTGCTGGAGCCCGGCGAGGTGGCCCACGCCGGCCTGCGCGAGATCGTGCAGGCGCTGGGCGGGGCGCCGGAGGCGACCGCCGAGCAGCTGATGAGCGAGCTCGCCTCCGACGCCGGCCGCCACACGCTGTCGGCCCTCATCGTGGACGACCGCCCGCTGGACGAGCCGGCGGCCGTCATCGAGCAGTTCCGGCGGCGGCTGGCCCGCGCGCGCACGGCCGGCCGCCTGCGCAGCGTCAGCCAGAGCGTCGCCGAGGGTCAGCAGCGCGCATCGAGCTCGGTCCCGATGGACGCGACCGTCATCGCGGAGCTGCATCAGCAAGGCGCGGTCTTGCACGAGCTGGTCGGTGGAGCCGCCCAATCGCTCAACGTGCCGGCTGTCGAGACGAGTCCGGACCCGCCGGGTCCGCAAGGAGCGCACACGCATGAATGACGAACCGAAGCTGGAAGAGCTGGACCGCCTCATCTCGCGGGGCAAGCAGAAGGGCTTCCTCACCTACGACGAGGTGAACAACGCCCTGCCCTCCGACATGGTCTCGCTCGACCAACTCGACGACATCATGATGATGTTCGGCGCCATGGACATCGAGGTGGTGGACTCGGCCAAGGCGGGGCGGCTGCCGTCCGAGGTCCGGGCGGCCCAGCCGCAGCCGGACGACGACGACGGCGACGGCCCCGACCCGATCGATCTCACCCCGGGCCCGGTCGGCCGCACCGAGGACCCGGTGCGGCTCTACCTGCGCGAGATGGGCCGCGTCGCGCTGCTCACGCGCGAGGGCGAGATCGCGCTGGCCAAGCGGATCGAGGAGGGCAAGAACCAGGTCACCAACGCCATCCTCTCCACCAACCTGGCGCTCGAGCGCTTCCGCGAGCTGCGGGAGACGCTGCGGCACGGCGACACCTCGGTCAAGGACGTGGTGGACGTCAACGAGGAGGAGTTCACCGAGGAGAAGGAGGCCGACCTCACCCGCCAGGTCGTCAACGCCTTCGGCAACGTGGACAAGCTGCTGCGCGAGCGCGACCAGCTGCTCGACAAGGTCCGCAAGCTGCGCGCGAAGGCCGGCGCCAAGGCCAGGCGCAAGACGCGAGGCAAGGCGAAGGACCCGGCGTGGCGCAAGCTCGAGGTCCAGGCGCAGCAGCGCCAGCAGAAGGTCCTCGACAAGCTGCGCGCGCTGAACATCGGCAACCAGATCATCGACCGCGAGGACGGCGATCCGGCCCGGCGCGGCCTCGTGCAGCGGCTGCGCGACCTGCTCGACGACATCGAGCGGGCCGAGCGCGTCATCCAGCTGTGGACGAACGGGCGCCGGCCGTCGGCCGAGGAGGTGCAGAACCTCATCTACGTGTCGTTCCGCGATCCGGCCGCCGCCCACGGCAACGGCAGTGCCGGCGACCTTCATCTGAGAGCGGCCAAGAAGTTCTCGAGCCCCAAGCAGCAGCAGACCTGGGTGGCCCAGCAGGAGATCCGCGCCGCCGAGGCCCGCGCCAACGCCCGGGCCGACGAGATCAAGCGCGTGATGGCGATCATCAAGGAGGGCCAGCGCAAGGCCGCCATCGCCAAGAAAGAGATGGTCGAGGCCAACCTCCGCCTCGTGATCTCCATCGCCAAGAAGTACACGAACCGCGGTCTGCAGTTTCTGGACCTCATCCAGGAAGGCAACATCGGCCTGATGAAAGCCGTCGACAAGTTCGAGTACCGGCGGGGCTACAAGTTCTCGACGTACGCGACGTGGTGGATCCGCCAGGCGATCACCCGGGCGATCGCCGACCAGGCACGCACGATCCGCATCCCGGTGCACATGATCGAGACGATCAACAAGCTCATCCGCACCTCCCGCCAGCTCGTGCAGGAGCTGGGGCGCGAGCCCACGCCGGAGGAGATCGCCACCAAGATGGAGGTGCCGGTCGACAAGGTGCGTAAGGTCCTGAAGATCGCCCAGGAGCCGATCTCGCTGGAGACGCCGATCGGCGAGGAAGAGGACAGTCACCTCGGCGATTTCATCGAGGACAAGCAGGTCGTCTCGCCGGTGGAGTCCATCATCAGCCTCTCGCTGCGGGAGCAGACCAACAAGGTCCTCAACACGCTCACGCCGCGCGAGGAGAAGGTGTTGAGATTGCGCTTCGGCCTGTCCGACGGCTGCGAGCACACGCTGGAGGAGGTCGGCCAGGACTTCGCGGTCACCCGTGAGCGCATCCGGCAGATCGAGGCCAAGGCGCTGCGCAAGCTGCGCCATCCGTCCCGCTCCAAGAAGCTCCGGAGCTTCCTGGAGTCCTGAACTTCCCATGAGGGCCCATAGCTCAATGGCAGAGCAGCCGGCTCATAACCGGTCAGGTCTTGGTTCGAGTCCAGGTGGGCCCACCAATCGCGCAACGGAGAATCCGTGGATCCCCTACTGAATACCCTCATAGAGCTGCAGGGATTCGACGCGCGCATCGCGGCGCTGGAGGCCGAGGCCGCGCGCCTGCCCAAACAGATCGAGAGCATCCAGGCCTCGCTGGCCGACGCCAAGAAGCAGATGGAGACCGTCAAGGGCCGCGCGGACACTACCCGCAAGGAGCTGCGCGCCAAGGAGAAGGACCTCGAGGTCACCAGCGCCAAGCGGGCGAAGCTCGAGGCGCGCCTGTACGAGGTGAAGACCAACAAGGAGTACTCGGCCGCACTGCTCGAGATCGAGGAGTCCAAGCAGGAGAAGGCCAAGACCGAGGAGGAGATCCTCGCGCTGATGGAATTGCAGGAGCGCCTCAGCGTGGAGGTCCGCGAGGCCGAGAAGCGCTTCAAGACGCGCGAGGAGCAGTCGCGCCAGGACGAGGCCGTCGTGAGCCGGAAGCTCGAGGCCGTCCAGCAGGAGCTGGCCGGGGTGCGCGGCGAGCGCAGCGAGCGCGCCCGCGCTCTGCCGCCCGGTCTGCTGTCGGACTACGAGCGGCTGCTGAGGGCGCGCGCCGGCGTGGCGGTCGCCGCGGTGTCGGCGACGGCCGTGTGCGGCGGCTGTCGCGTCACGATCCGGCCGCAGGCGATCCAGGAGCTGCGCTCCGGGACGACGCCGATGATGCGCTGCGAGAGCTGCGGCCGGTACCTCTACTGGCAGGAATAGCGGCCCCGCCCGTCACGCTCTACACCGACGGGGCCTGCAGCGGCAATCCCGGCCCCGGCGGCTGGGCGGCCATCATCGTGGACGGCGACGCCGAGCGCGTCGTCTCCGGCGCCGAGCCGCACACGACCAACCAGCGTATGGAGCTCACCGCGGCCATCGAGGGGCTGGCGGCCATCCCCGGCCGGCGGCACGTCGCGCTGCACACCGACAGCGCCTACGTCATGAACTGCTTCCGCGATCGCTGGTGGGAGAAGTGGGAGCGCAACGGCTGGCTGGGCGCCGGCAAGAAGCCGGTCACCAACCGCGACCTCTGGGAGCGGCTGCTGGCCGAGACCCGGCGTCACGAGGTCGTCTGGCACAAGGTCAAGGGCCACAGCGGCCACGTCATGAACGACCGGGTGGACGCCCTCGCCCGGGCCGCCATCGCCACGTTACAATCTCCGCCATGATTGCCCGCGCGCTCGCGCTCGCCCTCGTCCTCGCCGCCGCCGTCCTGCCCGCCGCCGCCCAGTCCCCCGAGAGCCACGACATGCGCCTGGTCGGCGCCGACGACCTGCAGGGGCGCTCGGCCTACCAGCCCATCGTGGTCAAGCAGGGCGACCGCTGGCTCGCCTACGTCGGCCATCACGGCGGCACCAGGCGCAACGCGCTGACCGGCAAGGACGAGCTGAACGGCACGTCCATCGTCGACGTCACCGACCCGCGCGCGCCGAGGTACCTGCACCACATCGCGGGCGCGCCCGGCGAGGCCGAGGCCGGCGGCGCCGCGATGGTGCGCGTGTGCTCGGGCGATCAGCTGCCACGGGCCGCGCGCGGGCACTCGTACCTGCTGCGTACGCTGGGCAACCTGGCGCACGAGGTCTGGGACGTCACCGATCCGGCGAAGCCGGCGCTGCTCACCACCGTCGTCGCCGGCCTCGGCAGCACGCACAAGAACTGGTGGGAGTGCGACAGCGGCGTCGCCTACCTCGTCTCCGACGGCCGGCCGCAGGGCTGGCGCACCAACCGCATGACGAAGATCTACGATCTTGCCGATCCCGCCCACCCGCGGCTCATCCGCGACTTCGGCCTCGTCGGCCAGGAGCCCGGCTCGACGGGCGAGGCGCCGGAGGGCGTGCACGGCCCGATCGCCTACCAGGATCGCGTCTACTTCGCCTACGGCACCGGTGCCAAGGGACTACTACAGATCGTCGACCGCACGAAGCTGCTCGAGGGCCCGGCGGCGCCGACGCCGGCCAACCTGGCCGCGCCGGAGATCGGCCGGCTGGTGATGAGCCCCGACTGGGGCGCCCACACGAGCTTCCCGGTGCTCGGTATCCCGATCGCCGACGACGCCGCCAACACCGCCCGGCGCACGCGCGACGTCGTCGTGGTCGTCTCCGAATCGCTCAAGAACGAGTGCCAGGAGATCCGCCAGCTGATGTTCCTGGTGGACGTCACGGTGCCGTCGCGGCCGCAGGCGGTCTCGACCTTCGAGGTGCCGGAGGCCTCCGGCGACTTCTGCAAGCGCGGCGGCCGATTCGGCCCGCACTCCTCCAACGAGTCGTTCACGCCGGTCTTCTACGGCCGGCTCGTGTTCCTCGCCTACTTCAACGCCGGCGTGCGCGCGGTGGACATCCGCGACCCGTTCCACCCGCGCGAGGCGGCGTTCTTCATTCCCGCGGTGACGCCCAACACGGAGCGTCGTTGCGTGACGGTGGCGGGCGCCGAGCGCTGCAAGACCGCGATCCAGACGAACAACCTCGAGGTCGACGACCGCGGCTACGTCTACGCCGTGGATCGCGCCGGCACCGGCCTGCACATCCTGGAGCTCACCGGCGCGGCGGGCGCCATGGCCAAGCTTCCGTAGGAGCCCCGCGGCACCGGCTCAGAACGGCGGCAGCGCGCCGAGCAGGACGCGGAGTCCCGCCTCGACCAGGCCCAGGGCCGGCGGGCCGGCGTCGCCGTCGGCGACGCGGAAGTCGGCGCCGAGCACGCTGAGCCGATCGATCGCCAGGCGCGCCGGCAGCGTCGGGTCCACGGCCGTGCGGTGCGCCTCGGCAGCCTGCAGCGCGTTGACGGTCTCCGCGCACTGGTGCGGGTCCAGCATTGCCAGCGGCGTGTGACAATACCCGCACACCGCGTCGCGATCGAGGCTGACCGGCGCCCCGCAGTTCGAGCAGTGGACCTCGCCCAGCGTGTCGCGCAGGGTGGCGATCTCGGCGGGGCTCAGCCGGCGCACGAAGTTCTTCTCGCGCAGGAACTGGAAGAACGTGATGTAGTGCCCGTGCTCGGCCGGGCAGCGCAGGTAGGAGAACGGCGTGTCGCGCTGCGCGTCGTGGGCGAGCGCGAGCGCGGCGCCGCAGCGCGGACAGCGGCCTGCCGCGGGCGGCGGCACCGGCGGCTCGCCGGCGAAGCGCTCGAACAGGCGCAGCGTCGCGCCCGGGGTGAGCTGCAGGCTCTCGAGGCCATCGAACCAGAGCCCGCGGCACGCCTTGCAAAGGTTGATGACGACGCGGCGGCCGTAGTGGCCGTCGAATGTCTCCTCCGCCATCGCGGCGCCGCACGCCGGGCAGCTCATCGGCCCCCATCATACCCGCGACGTCCCGGCGCCCCCGCACCGCGACCGGTATAATGACGGAGCGCGTCGGAGAAGGCCGGGTGATCGCCGGTCGCGGCAACGCGGCAGGAGGAAAGTCCGGGCTCCACAGGGCAGGGTGCTGGGTAACTCCCAGGGGGGGCGACCCCACGGACAGTGCCACAGAGAGCAGACCGCCGCTCGCGAGAGCGGTAAGGGTGAAACGGTGAGGTAAG
>DASSLH010000029.1:0-3611 GCA_035689625.1 Candidatus Methylomirabilota bacterium
GCCCGCTCGACCTTCGAGCCCACCATGAAGCCCGGCACGTCCTGCAGGAAGACCAGGGGCAGGCCGAAGGCGTCGCACAGCATGATGAAGCGCGCGGCCTTGTCGGCAGCGTCGAGGTCGAGCGCGCCGCCCAGCACCATCGGCTGGCTGGCGACGACGCCGACCGGGTGGCCGCCCAGCCGCGCCAGCGCCGTGACGATGTTGCGCGCCCACGCCGGCTTGATCTCGAACGTGCGCCCGTGGTCCACGATCGCCGCGATGACCTTGCGCACGTCGTAGGCGCGGCGCGGGCTGTCCGGCATGATCGTCAGCAGCGCCTCGTCGCGGCGATCCACCGGGTCGTCGCACGACGCCACCGGCGGCGGCTCCTGGTTGTGCGAGGGGAAGTAAGCCAGGTACTCCTTGACCGCGCGCAGGCAGGCCTCGTCGTCCTCCACCTCGAGGTCGGCGACGCCCGAGATCTCCGTGTGGATCCTGGAGCCGCCCAGCTCCTCGGCCGTGATGTCCTCGCCGACGACGGCCTTCACCAGCGGCGGACCGCCGAGGGCCATGTTGCTGGTGCCTTTCACCATCGGCACGAAGTCGGCCAGCGCCGGGATGTAGGCGGTGCCGGCGGCGCCGGGGCCCATCATCGCGGCGACCTGGGGCACCACGCCGGAGAACACCGACTCCTCGCGGAAGAGCAGGCCGGAGGAGGCGAACCAGCGCGAGCCGATCGCCTCCT
Organism: Candidatus Methylomirabilota bacterium; assembly: GCA_035689625.1. Classification (GTDB taxonomy): domain Bacteria; phylum Methylomirabilota; class Methylomirabilia; order Rokubacteriales; family CSP1-6; genus AR5. The sequence goes on from DASSLH010000029.1 coordinate 725, forward strand.
GGATGCGCGCGCCGGCGGAGTCGATCAGCCAGATCATCGGCACGCGCTTGGTGTAGGCGATCTCACGCGCGCGGTTGCACTTGGTCTCGGCGTTGCGGCCCATCGAGCCGGCCATGACGGTGAAGTCGTAGGCGATGACCGAGGCCAGCCGGCCGTCGACCTTGCCGAAGCCGGTGACGACGCCGTCGGCCGGCGTGTCGCGGCCGGCCAGATCGGGCGCGATGCCGGCGTGGGTGGCATGGATGCCGATCTCGGTGAACGTGCCCTTGTCGAACAGCCGGTCGATGCGCTCGCGGACGGTGAGCTTGCCGGCCCCGTGCTGCCGGGCCACCGCCTCCTCCCCGCCCATCCGCGCGGCCTGCGCGCGCCGCCGGGCCAGGTCGTCGGCGTGCTCGCGCATGCCCATGTCAGCGCGCCTGGCCGGTGCGCTGCAGGATCCAGGTGTTGATGCCGGTGTCGGGCGGCGAGCCGCTCAGGAGAGTCAGCATGGTCGCGATCTCGCTGCGGTGGTGCGTCGCATGGTTCGCGACGTGCTGCAGCAGCACGCCCAGCGCAACGCTGAAGGCCTGGCCCTGCGAGTTCTTGTAGTGGATGACGCGCGTCAGGTCCGCCTCGCCGAGCCCGTCCACGAACGCCTTCTGCTCGGCCTCGAGCCGATCCCACCTGTCGCGGACGACCGCCATCGAGGGCAGGTCGAAGAACGGCGACTCGGTCGGCGAGGAGCCCTTCCAGCGCTTGAGCCAGTTGAGATCCGCGCCGTAGATGTGCGCGAACATCCGCGTGAGCGTCGGCACGCTGAAGTGCGTGCCGAGCTCGCGGCCGCACGCCTCCTCGCCGAGCGCGCTCGCCACGCCGAACAGCCGGTGATTGGCCCAGCGGTGATACTCGTAGAGATCGTGGATCATCGCGACGCTCACGGCGGCCCTCCTAGTCGAGCACGGCGACGGTGTCGCCCTCCTGCACCGTCTGGCCCTCCTGCACCTTGATCTCGCGCACGACGCCCGCCCGCGGCGCCTCGACGGGGATCTCCATCTTCATGGACTCCAGCACGATCACGGCGTCGCCGGCGCCGACCTTGTCGCCCTGCCTGGCGGGAATCTGGAAGACGACGCCCGTGATGTGAGCCTTGATCTCCTCCGGCATCGAACGCTCCTCTCCGCAGCGGCGGTCGAACGGGAAGTTTAGCGGAAGGCGCCCTGGTCCACCATCTGGGTGTGCAGGGCGCCGCGGCGCACGTCGGGATGGTCGAGCGCCTTGCGCAGGAAGGGCACGGTCGTGCGCACGCCCTCGACGAGCGTCGCCTCCAGCGCCGCGCGCATGCGAGCCAGCGCCTCGTCGCGGTCGCCGCCACGGGCGATCAGCTTGAAGAGCAGCGGATCGTAGTGCACGGAGACCACGCTGCCGGCCTCCACGCCGGACTCCACGCGCAGCCCCTCGCCGGCGGGCAGCTGCAGCCGCGCGATCGTGCCCGGCGAGGGCAGGAAGTTCTTGTCCGGGTCCTCGGCGTAGACGCGACACTCGAGCGCAGCGCCACGCTGGCCGATGTCCGCCTGGCCCCAGGACAGCCGCTCGCCGGCGGCCACGCGCAGCTGCTCGACGACCAGGTCGAGGCCGGTCACCTCCTCGGTGACGGGATGCTCGACCTGGATGCGCGTGTTCATCTCGAGGAAGTAGAAGTGGGCGGCGGCGTCCACCAGGAACTCCATCGTGCCGGCGTTGACGTAGCGGATGGCGCGAGCCCCGGCCACCGCCGCCTCGGTGAGGCCGCGCTTGGTCGTCGCCGGCAGGCCCGGCGCCGGCGACTCCTCGATCAGCTTCTGGTGCCGCCGCTGGATCGAGCACTCGCGCTCGTGCAGGTGCACGACGCTGCCGTGCGTGTCGGCGAACACCTGGACCTCGACGTGGCGCGGCCGGTCGAGGTAACGCTCGACGTAGACGGCCGGGTTGCCGAACGCCGACTGCGCGCGCCGCGTGGCCGCCGCGAGCGCCGCCGCCAGGTCGGCGGCCTTGTCCACGCGCGCCATGCCGATGCCGCCGCCGCCGCCGGCCGCCTTGAGCACGAGCGGAAAGCCCGTCCTCGCCGCCAGCGCTTCCGCCTCGGCCGCGTCGGCGATCGGGCCCGGCGTGCCGGGCACCGTCGGCACACCGGCGGCCGCCATCAGCCGCCGCGCTTCGGTCTTGTCGCCCATCGCGCGTATGGCGTCGGCCGGCGGCCCGACGAACGTCAGCCCGGCCTGGGTACACGCCTGGGCGAACCGCCAGTTCTCCGAGAGGAATCCGTAGCCGGGATGGACGGCGTCGGCGCCGCTGCGCCGCGCGGCCTCGAGCAGGCGCTCGATGTCGAGGTAGCTCTCGCGCGCGGGCGCCGGCCCCAGCAGCTCGGCCGCGTCGGCGTCGCGCACGTGCGGTGCATCCTTGTCCGCCTCGGAGTAGACGGCCACCGTGCGCAGGCCGAGCCGGCGGCAGGCGCGAAAGACGCGGCGCGCGATCTCGCCGCGGTTGGCGACGAGCACCGTCTTCACTGCACGAGCGCCACGACGACGCGCCAGCCGTCCGCCGATGGCACCCAGCGCTCCTGCAGCACCTGGCGGCCCTGCGCGCCGGCCAGCGCCAGCTTGACCACGCGCTGGCGGCCGATGCGCGCGACGCCGACGACCTCGACGTGCTCGAACGGCGGCGTCAGGCGCGCGTACTCCGCGCTCGCCTCGGCGGCGGCGTCGCTGGCGAGGACGGCCCGCACGGCCGCGAGGTCGCCACGCGCCAGCGCCTGGCGGTGCGCGGCCAGCGGCGTCGCCAGCTCACCGAGGGCCACAGCGACGTCGAGCGGCGGCGGCAGGGCGACGAGGTCCTGGGCGACCGCCGACGCGTCGGGCGGCGTGGCCGGCGC
>DASSLH010000030.1:0-3397 GCA_035689625.1 Candidatus Methylomirabilota bacterium
ATCGCCGCGGGGGCGGTGACCGCGGCTGGCGACGTGGTGCTCGAGGAGCGCGTGCCGACACGGCGCGACGGCCCCGGCCAGGCCGTCGGCTGCATCGTGTCCATGATCGAGACCGTGCGCGAGGCCGCCGGGCGGCTCGGCCACGGGATCGCCGGCATCGGCGTCGGCGTGCCCGGGCCGGTGGACACCGCCGCCGGCCGCATCGGCGAGCACGTCCCCCACGTGCCCGAGCTGGCCGGCCGACCGCTGGCGCGCGAGCTGGGCGAGCGATTCGCGCTGCCGGTCTTCGTGGACAACGACGTCAATGCGCTGGCGCTGGCCGAGTGGACGTTCGGCGTCGGGCGCGGCGCCCGCTCGCTCGTCGTGCTGGCGCCGGGCACCGGCTTCGGCGCCGGCATCGTCCTGGACGGCCAGCTGCTGCGCGGCGCCGCCGGCTTCGGCGGCGAGCTCGGCCACACCCCGGTGAAGTTCGACGGGCCGCGCTGCTGGTGCGGCGGGCGCGGCTGCCTGGCGCTCTACGCCAGCGGCCGCGGCATCGCCGAGGCGGCGCAGGCGCGCGCGGCCGGCCACGGGGACAGCGCGCTGCTGCACGCGGCCGGCGGCGATCCGGTCGCCATCACGGCGGCGCTGGTGTTCCGCGTGGCCGCCGAGGGCGATCCGGTCGCCGCCGGCGTCGTCGCCGAGGCGTGCCAGGCGCTGGGCGCGATGATCGGCACCGTCATCAACGGCCTCAACCCCGAGGTCGTCGTCATCACCGGCGGCGTGGCCACCGCGCTGGTGCCCCTGGAGACGCGCATCCTCAAGGCCGCCGGCGAGTACGCGTTCCAGCGCGCGCTGGCGACCACGCGGGTGACGATCGTCCCGGGCGACAAGCGGCTCACGATGCGGGGCGCGGCGGCCCTGGTGCTGTACGAGACGGCCCGGGCCGGGGAGGAGTCACGATGAAGGCGATCACCTTTCATGGCGTCGGCGACGTACGGGCCTCCGACGTGGCCGAGCCGACGCTGGTGGACGACACCGACGTCCTGCTGCGCATCACGACCAGCGCGGTGTGCGGCTCCGACCTGCACCAGTACCACGGCCGCGGCGGTGGCGCCCTCGTGCAGCCGGGCGCGATCATGGGCCACGAGTTCATGGGCGTGGTCGAGGAGGCCGGCGCGGCCGTGCGCAGCGTCACGCGCGGCGATCGCGTCGTGGTGCCGTTCAACGTCTCCTGCGGGCGGTGCGAGTGGTGCCGGCGCAAGCTCACCAGCCAGTGCGCGACGACGGGCCGCGCCGTCTTCGGCGGCCGCTTCGGGCACGTCTGGGGCGGCGGCCAGGCCGAGCGGATCCGCGTCCCCTTCGCCGATCACCTCTGCGAGAAGGTGCCGGGCGAGCTGAGCGACGACGACGCGCTGTTCCTGGGCGACATCCTCTCCACCGCGTATCTCTGCGCCGAGAACGGCGGCATCCGGCCCGGCGACAGCGTGGCGGTCTTCGGCGCCGGCCCGGTGGGGCTGCTGGCGGTGCAGTCCGCGCAGCTGTTCGGCCCCGCTCGCGTCCTCGCGGTGGACCGCGTGGACTACCGGCTGGCGCTGGCCGCGGAGTTCGGCGCCGAGCCGGTGAGCCTCGACGCGGGCGATCCCGCCCAGCAGCTGCGGGCGCTGACCGGCGGCCACGGCCCGGACGTGGTGCTGGAGTGCGTGGGGCACGAGGCGCCCTTCACGCAGGCGATCCAGGCCGTGCGTCCCGGCGGCGTCGTCTCCTCGGTCGGCGTCTACGTCGAGCCGTCGATGGGCTTCCCGGCCCGCGAGGCGTTCTTCAAGGACCTCACGCTCAAGATGGGCATCTGCAACGCGCGCAGCTTCATGACGCCGCTGATGGGCCTGGTGCAGCGCCGCAAGCTGGCGCCGGCGCGCATCGTGACGCACACGATGCCGCTCAAGGACGCGCCGCGCGGCTACGCGATCTTCGACGCCAAGCAGGACCGCGCGATCAAGGTGATGCTCAAGCCGTGATCGAGGGCTGCCCCGGCTCCGCCGGGGCGGCCCGAGCGTCGGGGGTGTAGGGGGCCATTTCGGGGCCCCCTACTTCAAGGAGGACGCGGCGCGCGGCTACGCGATCTTCGACGCAAGCAGGACCGCGCGATCAAGGTGATGCTCAAGCCCTAAGAGGGCTTGGCGTCCTTCGCCAGCAACGCGTCGAGCATCCGGGGCAGGCGGCTGACCGCGCCCTCGCCGACCAGGCGGGCGGCCATCTCGCCGCGGCGGTCGATGACGACGGTGTAGGGCGTGCCCTTGAAGCCGAACCGGTTGCCGAGGCTCAGGCGCGGATCCAGGGCCACCGGATAGGTGGCCCGGTGGGCGCGCACGAAGGCGCGCGTGTCGTGGGCGGTGTCCTGCACGTGGATGGCGATCACCTCCACGTCGCGGTCGCGGTAGCGCTCGAACACGCGGTTGAGCGCCGGCGACTCTCGCGCGCACGGCTTGCAGTACGAGGCCTGGAAGCGCAGCACGACGATCTTCTTGCCGATCAGGTCGTTTGAGTCGATCGTGCGACCGTCGAGCGTCTTGAGGCGAAAGCCGGGCGCGGCCGGCGCCGCCTCCGCCGTCGCCGCCAGCGCCACGAGCAACGCGAGAGCGAAGATCCGGCGGGCCATGAGGCTATAGTAGACCAATGCGCCGCCTGCCGGTCGCCCTCGCGCTGGTGCTGCTCGCCGCCTCTGCCGCGCACGCCCAGAACTTCGCCCCGCCGGTGGCGCCGCCGCCGCGGCCCGGAGGGCCGGCGGCGACGATCTGCAGCACCGACTGGGGCTGGTGCCCCGTGCAGACGGTCGTCACCCCCGGCGGGAGTTGCTGGTGTTACGTGCCGCCCTCCACGTGGCTGCCAGGCTCGGCGCGCTACTGGCCCTACTCGGGCCCGGTGAGCCCGTACCTGAATCCACACGTCGCCCCTCCGTCGACGCTGCGCTGACCGGCCGCGCCGCGGTCCCGACGCGGCGGGTATAATGGCACGCGCCGCAATGAACGACCTGGAATCCGCCCTCCGTCGTGTGGTCCGCGGCGACGTCCGCTTCGATCAGGGCTCGCGCCTGCTGTTCTCGACCGACGCGTCCATGTACCAGGTGGAGCCGCTCGGCGTCGTCATGCCGCGCGACGCCGACGACGTGCGGGCCGCGGTGCAGGTCGCGCGCGACCAGCAGGTCGCGCTGCTGCCGCGCGGCGGCGGCACCTCGCTCACGGGCCAGACGGTCAACCGCGCGCTCGTGCTGGACTTCACGCGCCACATGCACCACGTGCTCGAGGTCAACGCCGAGGAGGGCTGGGCGCGCGTGCAGCCGGGCGTGGTTCAAGACGAGTTGAACCACCATGTGCGATCGCTGGGCTGGCTGTTCGGGCCCGACACATCGACGTCCAAC
>DASSLH010000031.1:0-6569 GCA_035689625.1 Candidatus Methylomirabilota bacterium
CGCCACGTCCATCTCGACCCAGCCGCCGCCGGCAAAGCGCCGGTGCGGCCGCACGCCGGGCTCGCGCAGCGCGCGCGCCTGGTCGGCGGCGGCCAGGCGAATCCACAGGTCGTGGTCCTTCTCGCGGAGCGGAAAGCAGGCGAAGAGCCGCTCGCCCACGAAGTACCCCCAGCGCCCGAACATCGGCGTGATGCGCACGCCGGGCCAGGCGCCCAGCGCGGTGTTCAGGGCGCGAGCGGGGCCGGTGCCGCCACGCGCGAGCGCCCGACGCAGCGTGCGGCCGTGGCCGACGCCGCGCACCCGGGCCCGCCGGTGTTTGTCCATGGCCGCGCGCATTCTGCCATTGACAGGCGCGCGGCGGCCATGCGAAATGGAGCGCGCGATTCGCCCCGCTCAGGAGATCCCATGGCCCAGCACCCGCGACTCCACTACGAGGCCGTCGAGGGCGCCGACGCGCTCTTCACGCCGGCCTTCGTCGACTACCTGCTCGCGCTGCACGACCGGCTCACGCCGCCGATCCGCACCGTTCTCGCCCGTCGCGCCGAGGCGCTGCGGCGCGCCGTGACCCAGGGCGCCCTGCCCACGCACCCGCCACGGGGCCCGGCCGGCGACGGCGACTGGAAGGTGCCGCCGGTGCCCGCGGACCTGCGCAAGCCCGGCATCGAGATCTCCGGGCCCTGCTCGATCACGTCCATGTTCATCAACGCCCTCAACCCCGGGCCGGAGGGCGAGCGCGCCGAGGGCGACCTCGACGACGACGAGGACTCCGGCGGCCACCGGCTGGTCGACACCGTGCGGGCGGCCCACAACCGGGTCGCCGCCGTGCAGCGGGAGCTCTACTTCCGCGACACCGAGCGCAACCGCGAGTACAGGATCGCCGAGGGCGAGCTGCCGTTCTTCATGCACCGCGAGCGCGGCATCCACCTCGACGAGCCGGACGTCACCGTCGACGGCCGGCCGGTGAACGCCGCCGTGCTGGGCACCGCGCTCACGCTGTTCCACGCCGGCCGCGCCCAGGCCGAGCGCGGGCAGGGCATCTACTTCTACCTGCCGAAGCTCGAGTTCGCGCCGGAGGTCCGCGTCTACCGCGAGCTGTTCGACGTCAGCCGTGAGCGGCTGCCGTGGCTGCGCACGGCGACGATCCGCGGCATCGTGCTGGTGGAATCGCTGCCCTGCGTGTACGAGATGGAGGAGATGCTGTACGAGCTCGGCCCCTACGCGGCCGGCCTCAACGCGGCCCGCTGGGACCTCAAGGCCTCGATCTTCGAGTACGTGATGGGCGATCCGAAGTCGGTGTGGCCAGATCGCTTCGGCGTGGACATCAAGACGACGCCGTTCCTGGCCAACATCTTCCGGCGGCTGGTGGCGATCTGCCTCAGGCGCGGCGCCGTCCCGATCGGCGGCATGGCCACCGCGCTGCCGAATCCCGACCCCGAGGTCAATCGCGTCGCCGGCGAGGCGATCCGCACGGACAAGGAGTGGGAGGCCGCCCAGGGCTTCCTGCGCGGGTGGGTCGCGCACATCTTCCACATGAAGACGGCGGCCGACCCGTTCCGCCAGCTCATCGGCTCCGGCTTCACGCCAACGGCCGCCATGGCGAGCCCGGACAACTATCCCGTGCGCATCGAGGGGCCGGCCGGGCCCGTCACCCTCGAAGGTACGCGCCGCAACGCGCGCATGGTGATCGAGTACGTCGAGGGCTGGCTCAACGGTCGCGGCGCCAAGGGTATCGACAGCCTGGAGGGCAAGCCGGGCATCCATCCCGCGCTCATGGAGGATCTCGCCACCGGCCGCATGTCGGTCGCCCAGATCGCCCAGCGCATCCGCCACGGCGCCCGTACCACGGAGGGCCCGGCGGCCACCCACGACGCGGCGCTGGTCAAGCGCCTGCTGCAGGAGGAGCTCGACGACATCCTGCGCCGCCGCCCCGCCGACGCCGCCCTGCAGGAGCGCTATCGCAAGGCGACGCGAATCGCGATGCGGTGGATCAAGAACTATACCGACCTGGACTTCCGCAGCCTCGGCTCGTACTCACGCCGGGACCTGGACGCCATCGCCTCCGGGCCCGACGCGCTCTGAGCCGGCCGTCTCCCTGAGATCCACGATGCTGCCGTCCATGTAGGTCTCGCCGCCCTCGTGCGTGCGGGTGAGGCTGACCAGCGCCGGCAGCATCTGGCCATCCTTGCGCCGCAGGTAGAGCGGCAGGCTGGCGATCGCGCCCTCGCGCTCGAGCCGGTCGAGCACCCACTGCCGGTCGGGCGGGTTGGCGTAGAACGCCGTCGCGTTGCGCAGCTTCACCTCGCGCACGCCCTCGTAGCCGAGCAGGCGCGCCACCGCGGGATTGCAGTCCACCACGCGGCCGTCGGGCCGCGTGCGGAACAGCCCCGCCGGGTTGTCGTCGTAGAGCAGATGGAAGCGGCGCTCGCCCGCCTGGGCGGTGGCCAGGCGCGTGGCCAGCTGGCCGGCGAGGTCGTCGAGAGCGCGCAGAACGCGGTCGATCTCCGTGCGGCCGCGCGCATGGCTGCGCGCCGAGAAGTCGGCCTCGGTGATGCGATGCACCGTCGTCAGCACCTTCCGGAGCGGCGCGACCACCAGGACCTGCACGGCGAGGGCGGCGGCCAGCGCGGCGACGACGACCATGCCCGCCAGCGCGATGATCACGGGGTCCGGTCCCCGCTGCAGCGAGAGCAGCACCAGCGCCGCGCCCGGCAGGCTGGCCAGAACGACCACCGCCCACAGGGCCGCCGCCAGCCACGGGAACCGCCGCATCACCACGCGATGAGCCATCGTCGATCTCCTTCCGGCGAGCGCACGAGCCTCGCCCGCCGGATGCGATGGAAGCGGCGTGCCAGGCGACACCGGTGGAAAGTCGTGCAGTTATGCCGGCGCCCGCCGGCGCGCAGCCGGGGCACTGGGGCACGAACGCCTCAGGCGGCCGGCGGCAAGCGCGGCCGCGAACCAGAGGACCGCGGTCGCGCCGACGAGCAGGAACGCGATGCTCAGCGGCCAGCCGGGATAGGGCGCCGAAGGCCAGCGGCGCCCACAGCAGCAGCGCCGCCAGCGCCGCGCGACTGCCGTCCTCGAGCCTAGCGCTCGCCAGGGCCCGCCGCGACGGCGCCGGCGGGGCGCGCGCTCACGGGAACATGTAACGGCTGATGTGGAGGTGGACGCCATGGCTGGCGCGGGGCTCGACGGTGACCTCGCCGGTGCCGTCCAGCCGCGGCGTGCCCGCGGCGCGCAGCGCTGCCGTGAGCGCGAAGAAGTCCTCGGCCACGAACGACAGCGCCACCATGCCGGCGGTGCCGCCGACCTCGTGGGCCGGCACGACGAGCAGCGTGCCGCGCCCGACCGAGAGCATCGTGCGCGGCCCACCGTTCATCGCGACCTCCGACAGGCCGAACAGCGACTGGAGGGTGGCGGCGGTCGTCCGCACGTCGTCGGCGCCGATGACCAGGCGCTTGAGGCGCAGCGGCGAGGCCGGCTCCTCGGCGTCGGCCTCCGGCGGGGTCGCCAGCTCGACGAGCACGCCCGAGCACGCCCGCGGATGCAGGAACGCGATCTGCCCGGCGAGCCCCGGCCGCGGCGCCGTGTCGAGCAGTTCCACGCCGCGGTTCTTGAGGCCGGCCAGCTCGGCGCCGACGTCGGCGGTGTCGAAGCACAGGTGGTGCAGGCCCTCGCCGCGTCTGGCCAGGAAGCGCCCGACCGACGTGGACGGGCCGAGCGGCTCCAGCAGCTCGATCTCGCTCTCCCCCGCGCTCAGCAGCGCGGCCCGCACGCCCTGGTCCGGCAGCTCGGCCTCGCGCACGAGCGGCAGTCCGAGCACGCGGCGGTAGAACGCGTAGGCGTCGGTGAGACGCTTCACCACGATTCCGACGTGATGAATCCGTCGTATCACCCTGCGGTCCTCCTTCTCATCGAATGAATGCCGCGGCCTGCCGCCGGGCGGCGTCGCGGATCCGGATGCGGTGGTTGGCCAGCAGCGTCCCGGGCAGCCGCCGCGGCGACACCCAGCGCAGCGCGAGCGTCTCGTCGCAGGTGGTGAGCTCGCCGCCCCGCACGACGCACTCGAAGCACACGTTGACGTAGTGCCACACGTTGCCGTCGGGATAGCGGACGACCTGCAGGGCCGGCTCCGAGTAGACGCCCACCAGACGCCGGACCGTGACCTCCAGCCCTGTCTCCTCGCGCACCTCGCGTACAACCGCCTGGCTCACCGACTCACCGATCTCCACGGAGCCGCCCGGCAACCCCCACTGCCCGCCGTCGGAGCGCTGCTGCAGCAGCAGGCGACGACGCCGATCGAAGATCACCGCCGACGCGCTCGGCCGCACGCCGAGCGCCCGCTCCCAGTCGGCCTCCAGCGTGATCCCGGCGGCCACCCTACCCGAGCCCCCGACGCTCCGCAAGGTCAGGCCTCGCTGAACAGCCGCTTGAAGTGCTCCCACGCCATCGGCGCCACCGCGGCCGTCGCCGCGTTGTCCTCGACGTGAGCCAGCGTCTTCATGCCCACCAGCGCGGTGCCGATGCCCGGCGTCGAGCGCACGAACTGCAGCGCGCGCTGCGCGTCGCTCGACAGCCCCGGCAGGAACTCCGTGACCACGGGCGGCAGCGCCCGCGTGAGCTGGCCCTGGTAGACGGAGGCCGAGGCCATCACGTAGACGTCGAGCCGGCGGGCCGCCTCCAGCGCGCTCACGAACACACCGTCCACCTGCTGGTTGGCGCGCGTGAACGCCTCCGGCATCGCCAGATTGTACGGAAGCTGGATGACGCGGAACCGATGGTCCGCGCCCCCGACGTCGCGGGCCGCCTGCACGAGGTCGGCCAGCGCGAGGTAGCCGCGCTCGCCGGGATCGGCGCGCAGCCCGTTCCAGGTCGCGGCCCCGTACAGCCGCAGCTTGCCCTCGGCCGCCAGCTCCTCCAGCGCGCCGAAGGCCGCCCGCAGGCGCGTCAGGAGCTCGGGCCGGTCGATCTCGTCCAGCTGGGTCTCGGGGTTGTGCACGTAGTAGATGTCCAGCGTCTGCAGGCCGAGGTTGGCGCGGCTGCGCTCGAGCTGGTCGCGCAGGTAGCGCGGCGTCATGCAGTGCGAGCCGACCACGTCGCCCGGCTGCACGATGCCCGGCCGGACGTAGGTCGCCTGGAAGTAGCCACCGGGGTCGGCCGGCACCTCGCCGTCGAAGGGCAGGAATCCCCCCTTGCTGGCCACCACGACCTCGTCGCGCGCCAGCACCCGCTTGCCGAGGGCGGCCGTCAGCACGCTGCCGATGACCCGCTCGCTGCGCTGGTGGCGGTAGTTGATGGCGGTGTCGAGCACGTTGACGCCGCGCTCGAGCGCGCGGGCCAGCGCGCGCTGGTAGAGCACGTCGGTCGCCGCGTCCTCGCGGCCGAGGTAGGTGCCGGCGCCGATGGTCGTGACGCGCACGCCCCCGGCCAGCGTGCGGAAGTGCTCGGCCACCACCCGTCCCGCGAGCCGCTCGGCATAGCGCGCGGTGCCCTCCGTGGTGGCGTGTCCTGCGAGCATCCCGGTCATTATGCGCCTGCCCCGCGCTCAGGCCTCGCGATAGACGACGAGGATGGCGCCGACGGCGGCCAGGCAGGCCGTCCACAGCCAGCCGGGACCGCGGCCGGCCCCGGGCAGCCGCAGCTCGACCCAGCGGCCCCAGCCGGCGAAGGCGCCCAGGATGCCGAGCGGGACGTGGGTGACCTCGGCGAGAAACTCGTTCTTGAGGTTGAACATCGCGTGTGAATGCGTGAGCAGCAGGCCGCCGCCGGCCGCGCACAGCAACGGGAAGACGTAGCCCCAGGGCCGCCGCGCGAGCCGGCCGGTGCGCACCATCCACTCGAACACCCCGAACGCGATGATCAGCAGCACGAAGGCGCGGTGCTGCAGCACGTCCGGCAGCGCCAGGCTCTCCCAGAAGCCCGCGGGCCCCAGCGGCCATGCCCGCGGGTCGTTGCGCAGGAACAGGAAGCCGGCGAGGCCGAGGAACACGAGCGGCCAGTGGCGCGCCGCCCGCACGCCCAGCCGCTCGAGCGTGGCCAGCAGGCCCATGAGCAGCACGAAGAAGCCGGCCCAGTGGTGGTTGTACTCCGACCACGCGCGCTCCACGGGCTCGCGGCGCGTGACCGGCCCCATCAGCGGCTCGGCCTTCTCGATCAGCTCGGCGACCGGCGGGCTCGTCAGCCGCGGCGGCGTGGGCTTGAAGCGCGCGGCCACCTCGGCCACCGAGGCGCGGTCGACGGTGACGTCGATCGCCGGCGGCAGCGAGGTGAGCGAGGCCGCCGCGAACAGCACCGTCAGGCCCAGTCCGAACTCGACCTCGACCAGGCTGCGCAGCCGGCGGTCCACGGCGGCGGCCGCGCGCACCGCGTGCAAGTTCAGCCAGGCCACCGCGAGGATCGCCGCCAGCAGCAGCGCCTTGCTCAGGATCATGACGCCGTAGGCCGTGCCGACGTAGGCGGCCCAGTCGCCGACGTAGCGCCACGAGAGCACGCCACCGGCGACGATCAGCGTCCCGATCGCCGCCAGCGCCAGGCGGGAGAAGCGGCGCACGACGGCCGCGCACTCGGCC